>CAXGXL010000605.1:0-2996 GCA_964013555.1 uncultured bacterium | reverse complement strand
TGAAGCGGTTCGAACGGATATGGTTAGTATCGTCATTGATGATACCCCTCCCAATCCTCCACTTTTTGTAGACGAAGTTCCTGCTAACTTGGGGAGTGGTGAATCACCGCTGATTTTTGATTCTCTCAATCGGTATATCAATTCAACTGTAGCAGACGTTTCTTCAGAAGACGGACTCCAGCACCCGTTGAGCTTTTCGTTTTCATTGGAGCCAGGGGAGAGTAACGCTGGGTACACCCTTATTGTGGAGATGCTACTCGATGATGGTGGGCAGGGAGAAAGTGCGGAAGAGCAATTAGTGCTTCCCGAGGATTTGAGTGAGGCGGCTCTTGCTCATTTTCATCTGGGAAGATCTGACGGAAACCTTACGTTGCGTGCAAGGGTGGTAGACCGAGCAGGAAATATATCAACAGACGCGAGTGCTTCATTTATTGTTGATACAAGAGCCCCTGAGTTGACTCAAATTTCACCCGATCCGAATTTGAGTCGATTTGACCTGCGTAACGACGAGGATGGCGATTCTAACTTTGTAAACTTACCTTTTATTTTCAACGTAGAAGGCGGTGTCTCTAGCAATGGCTGTGAAGCCAATCTCGATTATTGCGTTGCGTTGAAAATTGTCCCGAGACCCAACCTCAATACGGATGACGAAGATTATCCCCAAGATCCACTCAATGAAACCATGTATTTGCCCATCTATGATTCCAGCGGGGTCAATACTATTTCTTTTGTGCGAAGCAGCAATGGGGAGAAGATTGGTTTTAGAACGGGAAATTTTACGGCGATAGCGACAACTCAAGATGAAGCCGGCAATATTGCCACAGTGCCCTATTTCTTTGAAGTTAAGACCGTTATTCCCGAGGTAGATATTATCTTACCCTTGGGAGATGTTCGTCTTAGTGCTGTCGATGATACTTCCTCGGTCGACGGGCTCCAAATCAACTTTGCTGTATCTGCTCAGGGTTTTGGGCAAGGATCGTCGGTCAATATATGCTCTTCCGTTGCTCCGGAAGATGGCTCTACCCCAATGCCATGTCATTGGGGAGAGAATGGAGAACCAGGTGGTAATGGAGCTGGTTTCGTGGTGGGGACTGGTTTATTGATTCCATCTGCCACTGGATTACAGGCAAGTGTTCCTAATGTTACGTTGGCACAAGGCGAGCAATTAATTCACGCTGAAGCTATTGAGCCTGATGGTGATCCTGGTGCGTATTCTACTCCATTTGCTACCTATATTGTGGATTCCGATTTACCTGAGGTCATTGATTTCACCTTTACCCAAAATTCACCAGATCCTGGTACGAGGGTTATTCTCAATGCCAGCGAAGGCACTCCGGGACCTGGAGTTCTGACAACGACTGTGTCGGTAACAATGACAGGAATTGAGGATGGAAGACCGGTTGAGGTTTATAGCAATCTACCGATTGCAAATACACTGGTTGGTTCGGGAACTGTGAACTCGGGACAAGCGGTTTTTCCGTTGGAACTTCGTGCTAGCGCGAGTGTTCAGTTCTTGCACGTCAGAGGTAGCGATATTGCGGGAAATACCAACGATACTACCGCGCAGGCTGCCACCAAAGAGGTTTATGTCGATATTTCTCCGGGAACCGCATCGATTGCAGCACCGGAATTCAGTCCATACACGTCTCGGCATGGTTTCGTGAACAACCAAGGGACGCCGAATGATTTATCGGACGATACCTTGGATATTACAATTGCAGTTAGCTTAACGGATGACGGCTCTCTTGGTGGGGGACAACTGAGTTTATCGCGCTACAGTGATGAAGCGGGTCTCGACCTCATCGGCGGAAGCACGCAGACCGTTTTATTGACGACGAATGGAAACAGTACAACGCGTTTGGTTTCGTACACGCTCCCCGTTGGTTCCAATAATATTAAAGCCGAATTTATAGATGCTGCCGGTAATGTGTCTACCTCGTTGGGTGTGCTCTACGAAGTTGATCTCTATGGGCCTACCTTGGCTCTCGAAGTCAAAACTGCAGCAGGGGCACTGCGTGATGACTGCATTAATTCGACGGCGAGTACGCCGTGTGATGCGGATGTTAGGGGGCCGGTATCAAATCGTTTTCAGCTCGATAGGACTGGGGCAGACGATTATTGCCCTCCATTGTATGGAGGAGCATGTCCAGAGTTTGCCAAAGCAGGAACCGACCTATTCTATACTTTGACTGGGTGCGAAAACAGTGGAACCACGATTGAGAATTGCAGTGAGGCCCCAATCAGTGTTTTTCTAGAATCGAGACTTACACCAAATGACACGTTTTCAACGGTGTACGAATCGAGTTTTGCGGCAACTGCTGACGTGGTCTCAGTGCGTTCTCTTTTTGAGGTAGTACCTAATTTTGCTTTTGATGTTGCAGTTACTCGAGAGGTGCGATTGGTGGCTCTTGATGTCAATGGGAACCGAAGTGTTTCTAATTCGATCTTCTTTAGATTCAATGTCAGCGGAGTCTCTATTGAAGTAGAGCGCTTAACCGCAGATTTGACGCTCACCGGAGACCTCTTGACCGACAACTCGGTTTTCAATGCCTTAACAAATCTGGCATCTAGTCCGGAATATGCGACAAACTATCAAGTACAATTAACATCTGTTGGCCAGGGGGGAAGGACACCGACTCGTGTTGATTTCGAGATTAGCGGCGCTACGGTTAATGCGGTTCGTACGACAACCGATATTGAGGCAGGTAATGACAATTACACGGCCCTTTTTAGCGCTGCCAATGAAATCCCCCTAAATGTTAGCCAGGGGCCCGAGAATACCAATGCTAGCTTGGTGAGCATTAAAGTCTATTGCGATGATATACCTTGTGGGATTCGAGACTACACAGGGGTCATAGCAGATATAGATGCTCCCACCTATCAATACGACCGTTGTAGCTTGTGTGCTTTGGATGTGCCTATTGAAAATAGTGCCACTCATTGTGGAAATTCTAGCGCATGTTCCCTTGCCAATGAAAATGACAACGCAGATTTTC
>CAXGXL010000604.1:0-2997 GCA_964013555.1 uncultured bacterium | reverse complement strand
AAAAGCCGGGCTTCGCATGTGGAATAGTTTGATTTATCAACGTGGCGGACTCTCTCTCCATGCCGGGTGCAAGATGATTCCGGTAAATGGCACCAATAAGGTTGGCCTCATTATCGGTCTGTCTGGAACAGGTAAAACAACAACCACTTTTTCCAAACAAAACGACTCTAAGCCCATTCAGGATGATTTTGTAGCCTTAATGCCCGGTGGAAAAATCCTAGGAACAGAGAACGGCTGCTTTGCCAAAACCTTTGGTTTAAATGCCGAGTCAGAGCCCATGATCTACGAAGCGGTAACCAATCCAATGGCATACATGGAGAACGTGGCCGTCGATTCGAACGGAAAAGTAGATTTCTACAATAGCGAGTACACAGAAAATGGCCGGGCTACCTTCCCTTTCCAATTGCTAAGCGATGCGGGCGATCCTCGAGAGCTCTCTGAGGTCGATTTCGTTCTTATCCTAAACCGGAATGAAAATATTATTCCTGCGGTGGCGCGCCTAACCAAAGAACAAGCCGCTGCCTACTTTATGTTAGGCGAAACCAAAGGTACCTCAGCTGGGGGTGCCGAAGAAGCCGGTAAAGCGCTTCGCGTTCCTGGGACCAATCCCTTCTTTCCCATGCTCCATAAAGATCAGGGAAATCGGTTTCTTGAACTCTTGAATCAACATCCAGTGGATGTCTACTTAATGAATACTGGCTGGGTAGGGGGAGCTGACGGAACCGCTCACTCCAAGAAAGTAAAAATTCGACACTCTTCTGCCGTAGTTCAAGGCATCGTGGACCAAAGTATCGAATGGCAAAAAGACGACGCTTTTGGCTACGATATCGCCCAGAGGGTTCCCGGGATCTCTCCCGAAGACCATATTCTCCTTCAACCAGCCGAATATTACATGAAGACGAATCGACAAAGCGAGTACGCATCACTTGTCGAAGATCTCAAAGCCAGTCGGGAAGAGTACCTTTCCAAATATGAAGGGCTAAGCGAGCCTATCGTTCGCTCCCTTTAATCCAAAGGTCACTATTTCTTCTCCTCTGGTGACAAAATAACTCCGTAATTGGCCGCCAGGGACTTCGCTTCTTCACCTCGCCCCAATATCACCAAAGCAGTCAAAATAACGTCTTGATTCTTACGAAACGTCTCGGCTGGATTGTTCGAACGTCCGAGGGAAATCATCGCTTGAGCCAATGCTCTTCGGGCCGTTTTTTCACTTAAAGTCAGTGGAATGTCCTCCGCATTTCGCTTAGGCGCTAAATTGGGAGTCATGGTGGGCAATTTCTTTTTCATGAGCAGTGCATCCCGATTGGCAGACCTTGAAGAAATTAGCAAGTTCGAATCTACCCCTAAGAAACGCCGAAGGCGATCGTTGCACTCCGAACCTCTTGACAGCCCAGGAGATAAATCTTAAAAGCCCACCCTCCCGAGCGGGAATAACTCAGTGGTAGAGTGCAACCTTGCCAAGGTTGAGGTCGCGAGTTCGAATCTCGTTTCCCGCTCCAGCTTTCGAATAATTAACGCCCGATGCTCTATCATCGGGCGTTTTTGTTGGAGGCAGTGGAAACCCGAAATACGCTCGCGACGAACCTTATTCTTCGGCCCAAAAAAATGCCAAAGTTGCGCCCTGCGGTTGGCTATGCAATGAGGCCCCAAGAAGAACAACCAAAGCGAGAAATCCAATGAAGCGGTTTTTCAAACAAATGGAGCTCATCGGACGGCAATGGCTGATTCGTTCGCTAGCGTTGCTATTTGGAGTACGCTCCAAGCCTATGCAATTGCCCCCTCAACCACGGATCCTCGTCGTTCGCCTCGACGAACGAGTAGGCAACCTCATTCTCCTTACCCCCCTGCTATCAAGTCTACGAAAACGATTTCCTGGGTCACAAATCGATGTTCTTGTAAATCAACGTGGCAAAGTCTTGTTGGACGAGCATCCAGCAATCAACGACATCTATTTATTTGATAAGAGGCGATTTCTCGGCTCCACCACTCCTTGGGCGGTGATTCGTAAGATTCGGCAAAAAAAATACGACCTGACAATCGACGCGGGGAATCCAACAGGCCCCTCCACCACGCAAGCCATAGTCGTTTGGACATCGGGTGCGCGCAATACCCTCGGCGTCAAGCGAGAAGACGGCGCCCAACTCTTCAGCCAAATCGTTACAATTTCAAATACAGCGATTCATGAGATAGATCTCCGTTTAGAGTTACTCAAAGCCCTGCCCGGCAATGGTTCGACGCGAACAGTTAGTCTGCCCGAGCCTAAGCCAGACCCACAAATCATCGATTTCCTGAAGAAAATCCCAAAACACTTCGTAATCTTGAATATTGGTGCTCGTCTCATAGAAAAGCAATTGGGCCCCACTGAGTACGAGCAACTCGCCTTTACCATACAAGAGTCAGGATACATCCCAGTAGTAACCTATGGGCCATCAGAGCAACGCCTAGCAGAAAAAGTCGCCAAACAAACCCACAGCCATCTGGCTCCACCCACCCATTTACTCGCACTGGGCTATTTAATGAGTCAATCTCAAGCAGTCGTCACCTGCGACACCGGCCCGATGCACCTCGCCGTCGCATTACAAACCCCAACTTTTGGTATATTCGTCTCCACATCTCCTGAGCGATTTGGCTACTCAATCTCCCCCCACTTCGCATTGGATTCACGCCAAGGATGGAATAAAATCAACCTACGGCATCTCAAGGCGTGGTTAAGAAATCCCGCAGATCAAGCCGAAACCACTACGCTCACAACTAACAAACCTCCAATAACGCCTTAACGACGTCTGCGGTTTTTGCATTTCCACCCAGGTCTGCGGTTCGTGCATTGGGATTGAGCAGTGCTTGACGGATGGAGTCGCTTAAGCGCTCAGCCGCACTCAACTCCCCGATGTGCTCGAGCATCAATACCGCACTGTTGATAAGCCCTAGAGGATTGGCAACCCCTTGACCAGCGATATCCGGCGCTGAACCATGAACCGCTTCAAAAACCGCCACATC
>CAXGXL010000603.1:0-3021 GCA_964013555.1 uncultured bacterium | reverse complement strand
CGAATTGGCTCAGAAGCTCTTGAATGGTGCGATACCGTGATGGCGAGTAAATTAATGGCGATTGAAAAAATGAAACCCGCAATGAACGACGCGAAAGCCAACGTGTCAAAGCGAAAAAAAATTCTGGATCGGAAGATTCAAATTCATGCTGAACTCAATGAGTCACTAAAAAAACTGAATAGTGCAGCCTACTTTAAAGAGCTAGCTCCGAAAGGGAGTTTGACTAAAGAAGAGGTAGTAACACAATTGAAGGCGTGGAAAGTTCCGAGGTCAATACGTTTGTGGCTGAAGAATCAACCTTCTTTTAAGACCCTTTCCGATAAGCTTACCCAAAAGGAATTCACTCAAGTATTAGAATACGTTCTTAGGGAATACACTGAAAAGATTCTGCCAGAAGAAAAAGAGAAGTTGGCGCAAACTATTCGTGGTTATGAGACAATGCTTGCGGAGATTCAAGATTTGGAAAAAAGGATTCAAAAGTTGAGAAAAACCCAACCCAAATTGGGACGGGTTTCTGTAGACGATATGCCTTTGTGTGATTTTTGGGCTTTTCAGCAGCTCCCGAAATAACCCCTACTCAGCTTCGTCCCGAATGAGCGCAATTGAAGCAAAGGCCAAAAGGACATTGCTTAGCAAGTTCGCCAGTTTTTAGGAGCCTCACTCGACTTAAAGTCTTGGGCTCGCTCTAGCGCCTTTTGAGCACGGTCTAGGTGGTTATCGGGCTTATGTTTAGTGGCGTAGTCCTCGATGACGGCCTGCAGCTCGCTTATATCGTGCTCAAGTGTGTCCCTTAAATCATTTAGTTCATGACTCTGTGTGGCGAGCGTGCCAATTCCCGTGGCATAAGATGCGGCGCGGCCTGGTCCGGTTCCAACGAGGGAGGCGCCACCGGTAGCTATATCTGCCGTGGTGCTGCCAACCTCAACAAGACCCATCCTAGCGCCAGTAATGCAATTGCGGTACTGTACGCCCTTAATTTGTTGCTTGGTCAATTTCATGTGCGCTTCTAACCGGCTGATCTGTCGGTCAACCTGCCGTTCTAAATCGGACATTTTGGAGCGTTGCTGAACTTGTTTTTGCAATCTGCCGTGAGTTTCGTCACGGGGGGGGGATTGAACAAGACGCTCCTGCGAAGCTGATCGCATTAGATTGCCTCTAGGTTCTTTTCGTTGTCCAGCGCATAAATTCCCCATAATATCTCCTATTTATAGTGCCTTAGCTCGGTTTTGGTATTTGGTGGCCGCCGTTCAACAGAGACGTTGAGCATTCAGCCAGGTACCCCAATTGGCTTAGCTAGCCCGGGGTCCCTTACATACTCCTTAGCTGAGGTTTATGGCTGGAAAGTTATTGAGAATTTTGAATATTGAGGGCGTATAAAAACCCTATGTTTTCAGGCTTTTGGCCCTTGTGGAAGGCAAAACCCAATTCCTTTTCGGCCCGGGGGTTTTCTCTTGGGCCTCCTACTTCTGTAGGAGCGACTAGGCAGCACTCGGTTTGCTATCAATATAGTGAAGAACTCGGTCGTAAATCACCATGGCTACAATCGACCCAAGGCCAATCAATCCAATATCAATCCAAATATGGTGGGGATTGTAGGTCTCAAATAAGAATTGCTGCGTTTGCATCGCGGTCATATTCAATTTTTCAGACAATAACGGCAGAACTTCTGATTTTTGCAGAGCCCCCACTGCATCCGATGACAACCCCAATTGCTCAATGAGGTGCTGCTTTGCCAAATTGACTTTGTCGCCACTGGTCTCGTAGCGATTGCCTGCAAAGATGGAACCTGCAATCCACCCGATGGCAACGGGAATATTAGCATAGCCCATAAAGAGACCTTCTTGGCCCTTAGGGGAGAGCGTCGCCAGGTATTCCATTTTCTTGGGCGACGAAAACATCTCACCCACGGAGAAAACCAAGATTCCAACCAAGCATAAGAAGCCAGCCGTTGCAGTGCCGGCAACGACTGACCCGGCAGTAGCAATTACCATTCCCACGATGATTGAAGTTAAGGGGCGAACAAAAGAGGTTAGGTACCCAAAGAAAATCATCGTAAAAACGATAAGCCCAGGGTTTAGGTTAATCATCCATTCGGGATTCACTTGCTGGCCTTGTTCGGCCATTTCAATCAAGATAGGAGCCTGAGCATCAAGGGTGCTGCGAATGTTGATAAGAGAACCGATTGCGGCGATGGCAAAAACAGCTTTCGTCAGAAGCCCTGCACCAAGGCGCATAAAATATGCTAAGGCGGACATTGCTATCGAAGAGCCGATGAGAATAAGAAGAAGCTGCCCCATGGGCATTCCTGCGACACACGCGTAAATCGCGCCGGCGAAACAAATGGCTAGAACCCAGTAAGCCGGAAACGGCACCTCGGAGGCAGCGCGATGATCGGGGCGCATTGCGAGCCAAACTCCAGCCGCACAAACTCCTCCGTACAAAATACCACCGGTAATTGCGAGAAGAGCGGTGACCCAGCCATGAGAAAATGCAGCACCAATATTGGCAATAATCCCTGATGAATCAACCCAATCATCGATTACATTCGGTAGCAGGTCGAAGACTTGGTTGAACATGAGCCAGAAACCGGAAAAGACGATGCAAAAGAAAAAGACTCGTGGCTTAAAAAGGCCTAGCACGGAGGTAACAAAAACTTTCCACGGATCTGCAAACTCCTCTGAAATCTCCATCCCTTCGGTGGGATCTTTGTAGAAGGGGAGCCACAAGAAGTTAATGGCAACGATAATAGCACAGGAATAGAAAACGTATTGCCAGTCCATAATGCGCAGCACACCTGCGAGAACAGGGCCCAAAAATCCACCCACATTAACGAGTTGGTAGAAAATTCCCCAGCCAACGGAAGCATTAGATTCTTTTAGGGTTGCCGCTAGGGTTCCTTGAACCCCTGGCTTAAATATGGCCGTTCCGGCGGCTAAGAACATACAGCCCACAAAAAAGCCCCAGAAATCCATCATGATAGCCATCAAAACGTAGCCAATGATTTTGAGGATAATAGCGAGA
>CAXGXL010000602.1:0-3023 GCA_964013555.1 uncultured bacterium | reverse complement strand
GGCACCACCCGGCGAAACAAGTCGTTTTGGGTTTCGATTACTAGTTACGATGATAAACTTAACTTCAACACCATTCGCCGCGTTTAGTGTGGCGTATAGCGAAGGAGTTAGGCGATGTCGGAACAAGGATACAAAAACCTTATGTATGTCGTTGGAGTTTTGGCTCTTACCCTTGCTGGGGTGTCGTTTTTGTCGCCGCTTGGGGATAGTGGGAATATCACCGGCCGGGCTGGTGGATATGGCTCTGTGATAGCCGAAGGTGGCAGAGCCTCCATGCTTCGTCAGTGCCGATGTGTGTACACTACGGGGGAGTTGCGCGCCCGAGGAAGACCCTGCGGCGACTCCGTCGCAAATGCCGTTGAAGTACACAGAGTTTGGATGGTTGGGGACGGTGGGACAGAAGCGTGGGTCATTCAAAGCTCGAGAGCCGAAATGTGCACCTGGCTAAGTGAGGTTGAATACAATTTCGCCGAAGAGCCCTGGATTCAAGACAACGGTGAAGGTCACTTAACGGAGTGGCTCGAAAAAGCAGGCACAGCCATCACGCCGCAGTGATCATGAAAAGATTCTAGATTTGCAAGCTCGGCTTATTACCTGCACCACTCTTATTGGGTACCTAAGGGCCAATGGGGTGGACGTCCTGAACCAGCAATAATGTTGGTGGCTCTGAGTAAAGTGGAAACGCAAAGCGTGGTGACTGAGTAAGCTCTTGCATTGAGTTTGTCTACAAACACCGTTGAGAGAAGGGCCCTTAGGAAATTCATCGCCTCACCAATACCAACTTAGGTTGCAGCAGCGAGCTCCTCTCTAGAAAACCTTACTCTTTGGGCATTGCGCGCCCGGCGAGTTTATAGAAAAGAGAGCCATCGTAAAATTCGCTGAGCCGCTCTTTGGTCAGAACCTTAGTGGTTTCTCCATTCACTTCACGGTCTTCGCCGGCGATCCGCATCAAAAGAGGAAGCTCCATTTTCACCGCCAAGCGACCAAAGGTCGTCTTGGCATTGCGAGCAACAAAGTTCTCGATTTCTGTACCATCAAGCATCCCGTCCTTATTGGTATCAAACTTCTTAAACAAGTCTTCAAACTTGACCGGGTCAAATTTGCCTGACTGGTCAAAAACGTCCGAGGAACCTTCGTGTTTACCTGCCTTGATATTGGACAGATCGATCGAGAACGATGGATATCCGCGGGTCATGGTTCCGAACACCAAGTTTAGCACCGGGGCCAATAGATAGACTTTCGGGCCTGAGAGGCCCAGCTGATGCACACCATCAACCACCTCCGAAACAGAAACAGAACCGTCACCGTTCATATCAAAAAAGCCCAGGTGCTTTTCCAAAGCGGTCTTTTTGGGAGCGGCTGTTAGAGCCTTCGTGCCTTCAAAAGCGTCCACTGCAGTGGCAATTTCTTTGTTCATAGACTCGGTTTTACTAAGAGGTGCCTCTATCGATGTGTTGACGGGCGTCCCGACGTTCGTGCTGATTGGGCGCATAGAGATTCTCCTTAAGCGATGCTCTAGACTTTCGTAAAATATTTGGAGGCTCTTGTTCCTTATCGGCGAATCTCTTGTTAAGTTGCCCTATTACGCGCATTTTTTGTTTTGGGTTTGCTTAGTTGAATCAGCTTAGGTCCCTACCCAACTCGCCCAAAACCACAAACTACTTCATGCTCTCGACGTAAGGCACTTGTATCCCCAAAAAAGAAGCGCTCCGGATTTCAGCAACTCCTAGAGAGTTTCCTTGCATCACCACGCGGTAGCTCGCGGGCTCAAGCGTTCCCAGAAGAAAAAGATGCATATTTTTTCGAGACTTACACTGCGCCCTGAAACTTTGAACCGTCATAAGGTGACTTTAACAAGCGTTGTGCTCTAAAATGGGTCAAGCAAAGGAGCACCCATGGAATCGATTTCACCACGCAAAGATTCGCAATTAACGACTTTATTGATGTCATTGGTTATAACAGTCTTTCCCCTCGTAGCACACGTCAACGTAGCGTCGGCGTCAAGAGGCCAGCCCGCTTATAATGAAGCTCAAACGACCCTCTTATCTCATATGACGGTGGTTATGACGGATCTCAAAGCGGCCAAAGACAGGCCGCTTCCTCTTGCCGCCGAGGCCAGATTCCTTGATGTAATGAACCGACTAGGGTTTTCACTGGAGCATCATTGGGGCCCTATGGGGTTTTCTCATTGGTATTCTTTGGTCATCAGCAACAACCCATTTGGGGAAGCCAATGGGACCGTAGAAAAAATACCCACCGCGAGCAAAGTACAATCGTGGAAGTATTTCCTCCCAAAATTGGTTAAAGCCGATTACGTAGCTCTTTACGGAGAAAACAAGGCGGCGTTTAAGGCATGGGAGGCTTCAATTGAAAAAGCTAAAGCGGCCAACAAGAAGACGTTTTCGGTGCAGCTTCATTCCGGACGTATTACCACAGCAAACGAATACAAAAGAAAACGCAAAGATTTGATGAAAGAGCTAAATGCCCATCCCCCAATTTGCGCGATGGACACGCCAAAATGCAAGACGCTCAAGTACTACGCCATGCTTACCCTATCAGAACGTGTCCAGCTGCGCCATGCGTTGCTAGCACACCCCGTTTGGCAGCGTGCCCCCAAGCCCCTCACGTTGCCCAAATGCTATAGTTCCGGCATTGTGACCGCCGGAGAAGACGGCACCTGGAAACAATTCAAAGCCAAACCCAGTGACAACAAACCCGAACAAGGGGCTATTAATCAGCACGTCCAAGGAAAAACCTACTGCCAATGGGTTTGGGCAAATAAAACCATTGCACCCTGGTACTTTAACAGCGACATAGATCTTGAAACATGGGACCGCCCCAGCTCGTGGCACGAGTCACCGTGGGTCCCATTTTGCGACGCCAAGGGAAAACTATTTTATAGAGATGAAGCCAAAAGAATTTCCAGGTGGCCCGACGATCCCAAACTGACCCTACCTAAAGGCTGGGCAGCCACTTGCTTTACTACGGTTCAAGAACCTCGAGAAAGGCACCCTCTTCAATAA
>CAXGXL010000601.1:0-3039 GCA_964013555.1 uncultured bacterium | reverse complement strand
AATAGGGAAGCGACCTTAGCGCCTGTGGCAGCGTAGTTGCTCTCTGGGGTGGGGCACCACTGAAGTTGACACTAACAAAATTTGAGCCATTGAAGTGGGCCCTATAGGGGCTCATTGACACCGGTTAATTCACGAGGAGTAAACGAAAGTAACCCTTGTTTTTCGGTTTGGTGGCGTAGGGGCGGGTACTTTGTTTTCAAGCGAATCAATGTGTTCGATTTAGAAGGCATGGCCAAAATCCATGGAAATGGCCATTCCTTCATTACTCCATCCCACTACTGCATGAACTAAGGTAGAGAGATTCCATGGGATGACAAAGCCTCCCCCGTAAGAAACCTTGAGTTGATTCAATCGAGGCTTATTGAAAAGCTGACTGGGGTCATCGTAAACATTTCCGACATCCACAAAACCCAGGACTTGCAGCCCAAAGCGCTGGCCTAAGATTACCGTATCTCCAACGAAGAACCGGTTATCCCATTGGGCGATGACCATGGTGTTTCCAATGAAACGCCGAAGTAAAAATCCACGGCCGGTGCGGGCTCCACCAATTCCGTCATCGCGCCCTGTCGAGCGATTGAAAAGACCCATTTCGTAAAAAGGCGCTTCTCCTTGTATATCCGTGAAAGCTATGCGGCCCGCCAAAATCCACCGACCCCAGAGGGAATAAGCTCCAGCCGCTAGAAGGGTTTGACGAAAATAGGTGTAGTCAGATCCTATAAACGAAGTAGCTCTTTCTAGCACATATTCCGCTACCCATCCTTGGGTTGGATTGGGTGCAAAATCACGGGTATCGTAGCTGAGAGCCAAACTAAGAGAGTTAACCCACCCTCCGTCGAGACCCGTCAAGTCAGCGGAATCCGAACTCAGAAGCGTCGGTCCGGACAGTTCTGTCGAATCCTCCAATTTAAAGTCCCGCCCACTCCAATCGTCAATGGAGGCCTTGCTGAAATAGGCTCCCACACTCACTGACGCTATTTCATTCCAGGTACGCCGCAATCGAGTGGTCCAACTAAAGCGCTCACGGGTATAGGAATGGACTTTTCGACGACTTGCCGCCTTCGTCCCTTGTTCAATAAAAGTATCATTAAGGCTTTGGTAAGTTCGAAAGCTCCCCCCATCTGGAGTCCGTAACCCCGCATCTGAAGACGCAGCTCCAACCCCAAAATAATTAGAGTTAAGGGCCAAATCGTAATCAATGTAGGAAATCAACCGAAATTGCGTTCCCATTAGATAAGGGAAATCGGCGCTCAGGCAGTGGTAGGATATCCCTCCCGTACTTTTGTAGAACTGAGCGAAAATCTCAGCGAAAAAGGGTGTTGTGCTAAAATAGGAGTCGTCTCGTGAACCGTTGAAATAGAAGTAGGCGCGGGCACCGTATCCCAAACCCGTATCGCTGGAGTAATTCGCTAAAGGCATGCCCGTCGGGTACCAGCCTTCCTTCTTTTGTTGCAGGGTTTCCTCACTCAACTTAGCGGCCCGCGCAGGGTCGGGAAAATGCGTCCAAGCGGTGAAAGAAAGTAGAGCGAGAATTAAAATGACCTTTTGATAATGCATAGCTTCGATTAGCCCACTTGCCGTACGGAAAAATCATGGCCTTGGCCCAGAGAAACTTAGCTATATGCCATACATTTGGAGACGTCTATGAGTTTTCCGGTGAGCGTCAACCGAAGGTGGTTAAAGTTATAGGTATAGAATTTGGTAGAGTTGCCCCAGTTAGAGCTTCGTTTCATACAGATTGATTTCCTCTTTGATTTCGACGAAAGATGGAGTTTCGGGGAGCTCGGGGTAACACCCGAAATTCGAGCAAAATCAATCTCCCATTTGCAGGGTATTGAAAAGAGAGGGGCTAAAGAGAAATGAAAATTCAACTTATCTTGGGGCTAAGCGTCGGATTGTTTATCCAGGCCTGCAGTAAAGAGCAGGGGGCAGATGCGAGTGCACCATTCGTCATTGATGCAGGTACTTATCGCGCAGTTGCGCAAACCCTTTTCGAAACAGCTGATTGCTCAGGCCCGAGTACGGACGTTACCGAAACACTTGCTTCGCCGGTCCTGGTAGTCCGAGCGGCCCACACGTTCACTGCGACCTTTGTCGAGTGCGTCAATCCTAAAATTGACAAGGGCGGTCAGGGGGCGCCGACCCGACTTGGAAGTGAGTCCGAGTGCAATAAGGCGGGAGGTGACTGGCGGGTTGATTCTCGAAAGGGAACGTGGCTCCAAGACGACACTACTCTCACCTTTACTACCGATCCGATATTTATCGTCTGTGACGTTAGCTCAAATTCTAAGTTTAAGTGCCAAGCTCAAGAGCGCACAGAAGTCGTGAACCCGGATGGGAAAACGACCACGGTGGATGTGGATTGCTTGGAAATCGAGTTTGAAATGAATTCTTGATTTCCTTCCATCAATGGAAAGGGAAAGTTGGCCGGTCTTGTCCGTTTTTTCTCTTCTATTTCTAGCTAGGTGGTTTTAGGAGTGTGCTGCGCTCGCTTTTGTTTGAGGTTACGTTGAATGTCGAGAAGTAACTCATAGATTGTTTCTTGTTGGGATTTTTCCCTTAAGCCAATTTGCATTGATGGAGCTATCCATACGTCCGCATCTTTGGGATCCTTCATTACTTCCGCGTCAACAAACTTCTCCCAACTAAGCCATGTGCTTTTCGAGTCCGTCAAAAACTATTGGCCCAGTATAAACCGCCAGAGCCCACTGCAATTCCTCGCTTTGCGCTTTTATCGTTAGTCAAATCGTGAAAAGCGATTATTTTCTCGTCTTTGGGGAGGGAAAGATCCGTTTCCATAACGGACCGTCGAGATTTGTCCAGGTCCTCGAGGGCCACAAAAAAGCATGTTTCTGAGGAATGCTTACGACATAGGTCGTACAAGTATGAGGAAGCTTCCTTGTCAAACCAGAGGGGGATAGCTGCCGTCTCGGGGACCTCTGGAGGTAGGAACGGTTTAAGCATTTCAAAGATTCGGTTGGCTGCCTGCTTTCCCTGGTGCGGGTTCGCCATGACGAAAATCTCAAATGGATCACTATGGAT
>CAXGXL010000600.1:0-3046 GCA_964013555.1 uncultured bacterium | reverse complement strand
TTTCCATGTGGGGACTGTGAAATGCATGGGAAACATCAAGTTTCTTCACGCGCTTGCCGGCTTGCTCAAAACGCTGCATAAGCGAATCAACAATCACATCATCGCCGCTTATCACCGTTTGAGTCGGGCCGTTGAGCCCCGCAATATCGACCTTGCCGGCGTACTCTAATATTTCGGCCCTCACATCTGCTTCCGTTGCTTGAATGGATGCCATGGCACCGCCGCTCGGGCACCCTTGCATCAAACGCCCCCGGGCGCACACCAATTTGGCTGCGTCGGAAAGTGAAAGAACCCCGGCGACATAAGCCGCGACCAACTCCCCTATGGAATGCCCCAAGAAATAATCGGGCTTGGCTCCCCAATACTGCCAAAGGGTTGCTAGGGTTGCTTCCACCGCAAAAAGAGCCGGTTGGGTATAAGCGGTTTGCCCCAGAAGATCCGCTTTGGCACTACCGGGCTCCGCCAAGAGAATTGGCAAGAGAGATTGGTCTAAGTGCTTATCGAGCACTTCACACATCGTATCGAGGGCTTGCTTTGCAAGGGGAATCGAAGCGTAGAGCTCTTTACACATTCCAACTAACTGGCTGCCTTGTCCGGTGAACAGAAAAGCTAGCTTAGAAGGCTTGTCTTTATTGCCAACGACCACGTCAGCAGACCGCTCACCATTGGCCAGAGCATCCAATGCTCTGATGGCATCCTCTTGATTCTCTGCCGCAATTGCTGCCCGTGAAGAATACGTTGTTCTTCCCATCGCCGCCGAATAGAGAATATCATTCCAGGAGGTTTCTTTTTGCTCTCGAAGCCACGCCGCCATCTTTTCTGCTTGTGAACTAAGAGCCTCGGGGCTCTTGGCTGAGAGAACCAAAGGAACCCCTCGAACGCTGGACTTCGGACTAACATCAAGAGCCGGCGCCTCCTCCAACACCACGTGAGCATTGGTTCCGCTAAAACCAAAGGACGACACGCCCGCTATTCGCGCTCGGGAATCACTTCGTTTCCACGGCTGGGGATCTTGAACCAATTGAAGCCCCGAGGCCTCCCATCGAATATGCGGACTGGGCTCAGAGGCATGCAGCGTCTTCGGAATTAGCTCGTGTTCAAGCGCCAAGAGAATCTTAAGAACTCCCGCTACCCCAGCTGCAGCCCTAGCATGCCCGATATTCGATTTAGCCGAGCCCAACCACACCTTCTTGCCTGCGCTCTTTCTATGACCAAAAATTTGCCCCAGTGCCGCGGCTTCAATGGGGTCTCCAAGAACCGTTCCCGTTCCGTGAGCTTCAATGACATCCACATCATCAGGCGAGAGCTGGCTCAACTCCAATGCTTGCCGAATGACCTTCTCTTGGGAGGGCCCGTGCGGCGCCGTAAGACCCTGACTGCGACCATCTTGATTGACTGCACTTCCTCGAATGATTCCCAAAATAGGCCGGCCGTCCTTGATGGCTTTAGAAAGAGGCTCAAGCACCAAAGCGCAAACGCCTTCCGCCCAACCGACGCCATTGGCACTCGACGAGAAGCTCTTGCACCGACCATCAGGGGCCAGAGCCCGCAACCGGCTAAAGGTAATGAATGCACTCGGCGTATTCATGACTTGGCTGCCAATAACAATGGCCCGCTCACACTCTGAGCGCCTTAGTGCATTGCACGCCAAATGCATTGCCACCAACGAGGACGAACAGGCGGTATCGAGGGAAATCGCTGGGCCATGCAGTCCCAATAGGTAGGATAAACGCCCTGAGAGCACGCTGCTCACCCCGCCCGTTGCGCGGTGACCATCTAGATTTTCGAGTGAGGGGTTATCCTGTCCGTAATCGGCGCCATCCGAGCCCACGTAGACTCCCGTATTGGTCCCCCTTAACAAATCCGGTTTGATGCCGCTTCGCTCTAGAGCCTCCCAGGCAGTCTCCAAAACAAGTCGCTGCTGCGGATCCATGGAGGCTGCTTCCTTAGGAGCAATGCCAAAAAATCCAGCATCAAAAAGATCGATATCCTCTAAGAATCCCCCTTCCCGGGTCATGCTCTTGCCAACCGCTTCCGGATCGGGATCGTAAATGGCATCGACATCCCATCGGCTAGGAAACTCACTTACTGCATCTCGCCCTTCAATAAGCAATTTCCAATAGTCTTCGGGGGTAATGCTTCCCCCCGGTAACCGGCACCCCACTCCCAAAATCGCAATAGGCTCGGATTTCGATTTCTTAATGGCCTCCAATTTTTTTTCGGCCGCCAAGAGATCTTCGGTGGTACGACGCAGAAAATTCTCGAGTTGTTCTAATTTGGTACTCATGATTCGCCTGAATCCTTTCCGTACCGTTCTTGTAACAACGACAAGAGGTCATCTCTTCCCATGGAATCTACATTAGCATCCGATGACGCCTCCTCTTGGGACGAATCAGAATGCTTCACCTCACGTGCCATCAATCGCTGCAAACCTCCTAGCAAATCGTATTGCACCAATTCTTCTTGAGTTAGTTTTGGCAAAATCCCCTCGAGGGCCCCCCAATCTAAGTCCCCCTCATAATCAACCACCGCAGGTTTCAGGAGCGAATTGAAGTATTCACTTAGGGCCGCTGGGGTTGGGTAATCAAAAGCGAGGGTGGCAGAGAGTTCGGTTTGAGTTAATAGCTCAAAGCGGTCTCGCAATTGAACGGCCATTAAAGAATCGAGCCCCAACGCATTGAGGGGTTCGTCCGGATCTATACCCGAACTATCGGATACCCCTAAGACCGCCGCTACCTCTTGAAGCACCAACTTCAGCAACGCTGCGGCGCGTTCTTCGGCTGAGAGGGCCAGCAATTCATCTCGCCTAGAGGCCAATGCTTCATCCACGACCTTGGTAGTAAGCACTAAGTGGGCTTCGCGAACCCCTTCTAGCAGAGGACGTTCTCGCATCGACGCAAAGGACCGCGCAAAGAGCGACCAATCCACGTCCACGATTCCCAGAGATGCTCCCTTGTACTCTAAGGATGCTCCCAACCCTTGCACGGCAGCAGTCGGATCCATCGGTAAGAGTCCCCGCCGCCTCAACTCCTCTTCGGCGCGACTA
>CAXGXL010000599.1:0-3048 GCA_964013555.1 uncultured bacterium | reverse complement strand
TTTTAAAAATGGCTCCCGAGGAGAGACTCGAACTCCCGGCAGGGTGGTTAACAGCCACCTGCTCTACCAACTGAGCTACTCGGGAACAGCAGCTAAAACATATTCGATTTTCATAAGCTGGACAGCTACTAAGAGACGCCAACCGAGGGGGTGTATTAATTTTTTTGTGAGAGCGCGTCAAGTACTCCTTGCAATCTCTTGGCGCTTAAGTGGCTCTGCCGGCCATTTTTCTGCATCAAAACGTACAGGCAAGTGGATCGCCCTGCCCAATAGATAGAGGTAGTCTCGCCGGTGGGTCAAAACTGCTCCTAGTTTCGCGGTATGTTCGTTGAGGACTTGTGCGTCGATGAGTTTGACTCCCACCAAATCCAATTGTTCAATGAGCGCGGCAAAAGCTACTTTGGACGCGTTGGAAACCCGGTAAAACATGGATTCGCCGGCGTAAAAGCCCCCTATTTGAACTCCGTAGAGCCCCCCCACCAATCTATCTTCTTGCCAGACCTCAGCACTGTGGGCATAGCCCATCTCATGCAAGGCGGTGTAATTGCCGATAAAGGCATCGGTGATCCAACTTCCCTCCCGTGGGAGGTTGGCGCACGCGGTAATGACCTCTTCGAAGGCGGTGTCGAAGGTTACCCTGAAGTGGTTTTTGCGGATTATTTTTGGGAGCTTTTTTGGGAGTTTGACGCGGTCCTGGATGAAAATAGCTCTAGGATCAGGCGAGTACCAGCGAACGGGGCCCTCTGACCATGGAAAAATGCCGTGGTAATAGGCATCCAACAAGAGGTTGGGATTCATGTACTCGGTGATGGCGACGAGGCCATATTCATCAGCGCTTTGCGGTGGGGGGAAATTAGATTGGGAGTTGTATTTCATAAGTCTTTGATATCAAATAAATTAAAAGGTCTGGACAAAGACTATCAGATAAGACGAGGTGTTGACATCTCTCTTGATCCATAGTGGAACGCATCTGTGGTTAAGCGCGGAAAATCAGAAGGCAGCCCTAAATGGATGCAGCTGGCCCTCGACGAAGCAAGAAAAGGTGTTGGACGTACCCATCCCAACCCTATGGTTGGTTGCGTGGTCGTCAAAAATGACACTCTCATCGCCAAGGGCTACCACGCGAGGGCCGGGACCGACCACGCAGAGGTAGTGGCTTTGAAGCGAGCCGGCGATAAGGCTCGGGGAGCAGATGCTTATGTTACCCTGGAGCCTTGCGACCATGTTGGCCGAACCGGGCCATGCACGCAGGCCCTTATCGACGCTGGAATCAAGCGAGTGTTTGTGGCTATGCGAGATCCTCACAAAATCGTTTATGGTCGAGGATTTCGAACTTTGCGAAAAGCGGGGATTGAGGTCCATGTGGGGTTGCTCAACGAAGAGTGCGTTGCTCTAAACGAAGATTATATCCATTTTCTTAAGACCGGACGGCCCTTTGTGGTGGCTAAAATGGCTCAGAGTATAGACGGGCGCGTGGCCACTCGCTCTGGTGAGTCTAAATGGATAACGAGTGAAAAGGCGCGTAAATTGGGGCATAAATTGCGTTCCCAAGTGGACGCGATTTTGGTCGGGAGCGGGACTGTTTTAGCGGATGATCCTACTTTGAATTGCCGACTCCGAGGTGGGAGTGACCCGCTTCGTGTTATTTTAGATACCGATGCTAAAATATCACTTAAATCAAAGGTGGTTCAAATTACTACAAGCTCACCTGCTGGTACGCTTGTGGTAGTAGGGAAGGAGGCATCTGCCAAAAAGCAAAATGCCTTGCGGAAGAAAGGTGTAGAGGTGTTGTGTTGCAAAACAAAAAATGGCCGCATTCACCTTCCATCTCTTTTGTCTGAGCTGGGTAAACGAAATGTGTTTTCTATTTTGGTTGAAGGCGGTCCCACTGTACTTGGCAGCTTTTTCGATGAGCGTTTGGTGAATAAGGTTCATGCCTTTGTAGCCCCTATGGTAATTGGTGGGGGAGATTCCCTCAGTTCTGTAGGGGGAATCGGAAGCTCTAAGCTTATGGATGCCGCGAGACTCCAATCGGTGACTTCCGTGCAGGTCGGAGATGATTTTTTGATCACCGGATACTGTTAAAATCCGAACCTATAGTTGACTTGAATGTTGTTCAGGCTCTAGCCTCACGGCAGCTTTCCTAGTGATGGCTGAGAACAAATTATTACGCCGACCCAGGGGGATGTCACGATGTGACATTATGTGGGATAAGGTTGGAGTATAAGAAATGATTAAAGAGCGACCAAAGAAGGTTGTTGGTAGATACGAAGTGTTGTTGACAGAAGCCTATAAAACACTTCGAGAGCGGGAAGAAGAAGTGGGGTCAAAACGACGCCGTTGGCAAGATGGCGAAATAAGGCGGCTAGAGCGTTGTCTCAAATTGAATCTCACTTAGCGTTTTCCCGGAACTCCCTGAGAAATTTCACGATTGCTTTTAAAGGGCTCCATGATTTGCGAAGCCATTTCATATCGGCCAAGGGGAGGCATTATGTAGGCACCAGCGACGCGATTCCTAACTCCCGATAGAGCTTCTATGGCAATTTGAATCCCTTCTTTGCGAGCAGATTCGCCTTTTCCTGCGGCCTTCATTCGGGTGCGAATGCTTTGTGGAATGTTCATTCCTGGAATGTTGTTGTGAATGAACTCCGCATTTCGATAGCTCGCCAAGGGTAAGATTCCTACGAAAACAGGAATATCAAGGTCGCTAGATGCCTCCAAGAATCGGTTAAGTTGGCTGGGATCATAGACTGGTTGGGTCATAACCAGGTTGGCTCCCCTATCTATTTTTTGCCGGAGTTTTAGCATTTCTCGTTCGAAGTCCAGGGAGTTGGGTTCTACTCCGGTCGCTAGTATGAATTGAGTTTGTTCTCGCATGGCTTTACCGGCAAGGTCGACGGCGTGATTGTAGCCGTGGGCCATTGATATCAGTCCAAGAGAATCTTGGTCATAGACGGCGGTAGCATCTGGGTAGTCACCTACTTTGGGTGGATCACCTGTAATCAAAACCAGGTTTCGAATTCCCAATACGTGCGCTCCAAGAAGAAA
>CAXGXL010000598.1:0-3051 GCA_964013555.1 uncultured bacterium | reverse complement strand
GGCAAAGGTAAAATTCTCGACTGCAATAAAGTTCGTCCCACGCTTCACAAAAAACATAGGAATCTGCACAACCCAGTCGAGGTATTTCTCGTACCCAAAGTCAGCATCATACACAGTCGGAATCAAACCGCATCGAGCAGGGTCTAAATCAAGCCACATCGCATATCGGCGTGTTCGCCATCCTGTCCATCTATTGTCAGCATACGGTGAATTCGCAAAAAGAGCCGCGATAACTGGCGACAAACTCATTGCACACCGCATCTTTTGGGCCATATCCGCTTCTGAGCAATAATCATAGTTCGCTTGAATCGCAGCCGACAAAAGCATCATATGATGCCCGCTTTTGCCTGTCGTTTGTAGATAGTTACGCATGATATTGTAACGTTCTCTAGGCATCCACGGAACATCCTCTACCCCACGAAAGGGACGACATCCTAGAGTCGTAAAACCAATACCCATGGCCGGGCAAAACTGCTCTAGTTCAGCCAAATGATTCCTCAACTCAGATGCCGTCTCATGAATCGAAGTAAACGGAGCTCCAGAAAGCTCTAATTGGCCCCCTGGCTCCAAAGTGATATTTGCGCCATTGCGAGTTAGGGCGAGCGGAGCTTCTGCTCTGGGTTCCGGATTCCACCCCAATGAAGTCAAAGCCTGCAGCAGTTGCCGAATTCCTCCCTCGTACGATACAGGGGACAAATCACTAAGGTGAAAAGCAATCTTCTCGGTTTCAGTGCCAACTCGGTATTGTGCAGGCGGTTTTTCTCCACTGCAAAAATAAGCAAGGAGATCGTCTCGAGACTCGATAGCCGGGCTATTGGTAATGACCGTATCTCTGGACATAATTGCTGCGTATCTCCCCTAAGGAAAGTGGTAGGTGACACTGCATGCCTCAAACTAGGAAATATTTCAACCGGGCCTTGCAAGACTGGGGCAATGTTCCATAGTGAAGATCTTACAAATTCCAAGCGGAGAAAATACCGTGGCCAAAGCCCGCAAGAAAAGCGTAAAAAACCCAGCATCCTCGCCCAAAAAGCAAATAGTTCGAGTCGAAAATGCAGTCAAAAACCTTCTAGAGGCCCTTGAACAAGATTTGAGTGGCGAATTAGAGAGCACCCCGAAACGAGTCGCCAACTTGTGGCTCGAACATCTTTTGGTGGGAGATCAGCTCACTTCAGAGCAAATTCTAACCCAGTCCACCATGGAATCTGACACCACCACCCCTGTTTGCGTCACCAACTTAGGCACTTATCTAATTTGCCCCCACCATCTAACCATTGCATTTGGGCAAACCCACATCGCATATGAGCCCAATGGAAAGCTCGTCGGATTCGGTGCTTTAGCCGACTTGGTCAAAGCCAATACAGCACGGCTCACCTTTCAAGAGGATGCCACCGAAAAAATAGCTAACGCTATTTTTACCCACTTAAATGCGAAATCTATCATCGTGATGATGAGCGCGACGCATCCCTGCCACACGATTAACCACCCTCGAGCCCATCTATCGGAAATCGTAACATGGGCCTCTAGAGGAACCAAAGCACGAACATCGTCCCTCAAACAACTCTTGAAACTGACACTAAATGATTAGTTCAATCCAACTCTAACGCTCCGCTATAACCATCTGAACCTCACCAACCGTGCAAGCTAAATCAAAATGATAGCCCGTATGAGGTGGCAATTTCCCATAATCAGGAAATGCCAGTTCAGAACTCCCCCCATCTTGCTCGTAAGCAACAACGGCATTGCCCACAAGAATATTTAAGAGATCACCCAACGCCCCCTCGAGCATAGCTCGGTTTGGCCTCGCATAACCAACCCTCTCCCGACCGGGGAGCAACGCCTGTGCAAAATCATTATCACCACTTAATGTTACGCAAACCGCATCAGTTCCCAGGGTTCCCAGGGACACAATATTCTCTTGAAGAGCCTGGCCCCCATACGTGTTAGCAGAATCTATTCTCAACGTTAGATCAGAGACGCTCTGCACCATGGGTGGTAAGAAATCGACCACGTATGCAGCCAACGGATTCGAGCCAAGAGTACCCGGCAGTGCAACAGCCTCTGTTCGGTTCGGAACGTTCTGAGCATGAAAGGATGCCAAGAGCCCTGAAAGCTCACCGGCTTTAAGACAGCCCAATCGAATTAGCGCCTCTCCTAACCGCAGCTGCCTTTTCTCTAACTCGATGCCTATTTCCTTGGCTTCGTCCTCCGATAAAAGTCCGAAATCAACAACAAGCTGACGAAGAGAACAATTCGATTCCACCTCCTCTAACTCCAAACGATTTGCATCAAGAGCACTCAGGGCACCTCTTTCCACGGCCAATTGGCTGAAACTAATTCTAACTCTCTGAACCAGCTCAAGTGCTTGACGAAGCTGTTCAACATTAATCTTCCGCTTTTGCAATAAATACTGACCGAAGAACATGCTTCCCTCTTTCCCAAGACACTCTTGTCCTATATTGCGACTAGTCTTGCCCTCATTGCTCACCCACCAAGAGATTTAGCAAATCAAAACAAATTGTAGTCTCCAGAACAATGTCATGTTTCGAAACAAATTCTACAATCAAGCAGCGGATTGTTCCAGCCCCGAAAGTTGCTCTTCATGCAACTTACACAAACCCACTCAATCCTACAAATAGTCCGGTACACCTCCCTGAGGCTCGAACTGGAAAATCAGTGATGTCTCTATGTGCTCTACTTCGGAGCGGGTTGTAAAAGAATCTAACGCCAAATCACGTAAGTGATTTGCATCCTTCACCGCAACGTGAACCAAAAAATCAAACCGACCCGCGATATGGTATACCGCTACAACCGACGACAAATTAACCACGTGAGAATAAAAACGATCAACGATGTCACGAGAATGCCGACCCAACTGAACAGCAATCATGGCCTGCAGCCCCACCCCGACCGCCGATGGATCAACCCTCGCATGACTCCCCAAAATGATCTTTTCCGCGCGAAGCCGGCGCACCCGCTCCAAACAACTCGACGGAGCTAAGCCCACAATTCCAGCCAACTCCTTGTTCGAGAGCCGAGCATCATTCTGTA
>CAXGXL010000597.1:0-3052 GCA_964013555.1 uncultured bacterium | reverse complement strand
GAGTTCTATCGGATTGTGCCTGTCCACTGTGTTGAGAGAGAGGCTCTTTGTGCGCTCTATGATTCCGTAGGCTGGTCTGTATATACCCGCGACATCAATGAGTTACTCGCGGCTATCGATGGCTCGGACTTTGTGGTTATCGCCCAGCAAGAAAAAAACTTGATTGGTTTGGTAAGAGCAATCTCCGATAATTCAAGCATTGTATACATTCAAGACATTTTGGTGTGTCCAAGTCATCAAGGCAAAGGGGTTGGTAAAGCTCTCATTAGGGCTGTTTTGGAGCGATACCAGCACGTTCGGCAAAAAGTACTACTAACCGATAGTCGACCAGAGCAGTTGCAATTCTATGGAGCACTGGGGTTTAAGAATACTCGAGATCTGGTGAATACCCCTCTAAATGCATTTGTCATCATCGAGGGAACTGAACTTACTTAATGTTTAGGGACCGCGTTTGAAGACCGTAAATCACATTGTACGAGTGTTAGCTCAAAAGAGGGTTGCTGAGCTTCACGATTACACAGAGCAATTTTTTCAGGCCTTCAAGGCCTTTGCACAGAGTCGAGAGCTCAATAAATAGATTGAAGGGGTATGGGCACCAAGTACGTTGCAAAGAGCAGCTTATTTCGGCACGATATATCGATGTTGTATTTTTGTTACGAAAGATAGTTTTGTGGAAATGGACGAAAAGGTTATTGAGGTTCAAGTCCGTCGCCCGAAAGGGCAAGAGTGGGAAGCCCTAATTGATGCGGTGGTTTGTGAGCAACCGCTAGAGATTCAGGTGCATGGTCGCTCTCTTTCGGTTCTAATGCGCACTCCCGGTGATGACGAGGATTTGGTTTCTGGGTTTGTGATGACAGAGGAGATCGTCTCCCAGTGGGGTTATATCGCATCGATGCGTCACTGCACTGAGGTTTCTGATTTGGATGCGGTTGATAATGTTATGCAAGTTCGTTTAGCTCAAGGAATTGAACTCGACCATTCGAAGTTCTCGCGACATTTTTTTGGGAGCAGTTCTTGTGGTGTATGCGGAAAGGCAGCACTCGAGCAGGTACTCAAGCGCTATTCGGCTCTAGAGGATGAGACATACCTTCGAGCTGCCCAAATTGAACCGATGATGGCAGCTTTTACGAAAACGCAAGACGTCTTTAAGCGTACTGGGGGACTGCATGGGGCGGCCTTATTCTCAGCAAATGGAAAGCACCTTGTTACTCGCGAAGATATCGGCAGGCATAATGCAGTAGATAAAGTCATTGGTTGGGCTTATCGGCATGGGTATTCCGATCTAAGGGGCCATGTTCTTTTGGTGTCCGGCCGTGTGTCGTTTGAGATTGTTCAAAAGGCACTTGTTGCTAGAATTCCAATAATCGCAGCAGTTTCCGCTCCTTCATCTTTGGCGGTTCAATTGGCGGAGCAGTCCAATCAAACTCTGTTGGGGTTTGTTCGAGGAAACAAAATGAATATCTATTCAAGGCCGGAGCGCATTGTGTTAGTTTAGCTTGGGTTGGAGACTTTCGTAGGGATGTCCGAAAACCTTAGGTAACACGCTCTACTGCTAATGGGAGCACGCTATTCGTAGTTTAGATTTCAGCGAATTCGAGAGGCGTATCGAGCGTTTTGATGAGCTCATCGGTCAATCGCCGGACATCGACCACTTTTGTTCGTCTTCGGACTGGATCCTTCCCGCCTACCAAGCCTTGATGCCCCGTCGCCAGTCACGGGTATTTGAGTCAGGCAATGGCTTGGTTGCCCTGGCGCAGGGCATAGATCCTAGATTGGGGCGTTATTGGGAGCCGCTGGAGTGTATGTGGCAATTTTCGACTCCGTTTGCGTTGAACGATGCCAAGCTCGTTGACGAATTTTATGCTTGCTCTAAAGAGAAAAAAGACCAGTGGGATTTAATTATTCTCACAGGCTTGGCGGGTTTATTGCTCAGCCATGTCGTTCGTTTGTTTGAGAATCGATTTAGTCTCCTTCTTCTTTCCAGAACGACGCGTATTTCAGCGTATATTGGTGATGGGATGGATGGATTTTTGGGGCGAAGAACAGCCCATTTTCGGCGAAGCATTCGTCGCTCTATCAAGCGATGCAGTATGAATGGCATTGAGTTCGAGTTTGTCGGGAATGAAGTATTGGGTGAGAATTGGGAAGACCATTACGAGCGAGCGCTTAGAGTTGAACTCCGGAGTCACAAAGGACTATCGGAGTCGGGCATTGACCAACCGGGAATGCAAGAGTTTTATCGACTGATGATCCCACGATTGGTCAGGCGGGGGGCGTTTCAATTGATTTTTGCCCGCCGAGATGGAGTCGATTTAGGTTATCTTTTTGGGGGGCGACGTGCTTCGGTGTTTCGTGGACTTCAAATGAGTTTCGATGAGAGCTTTCGTTCTTACGCTTTGGGAAATGTCTTGCAATACAAAATGATCGAATTCTTGGGGGGAAGCGGCTGCGAACTTTACGATCTGGGCTCAGATATGGAATACAAACGTCGTTGGGGTGAAAACGAGTTTAATACGGTCTCGTTGGGAATTGTTCAAGCTTAGGCTGAAACCGCTAATACAATATCAAAAATACCTTCGAACTCTCCATTGACTTCCTCTAGAGCAATGGTTCGAGATTTTTCCGCCCATGGGTCGCTTGCCAAATACTCGTCTCCTTCAAAATAGAGCTGCGTGATGAGGGTGGTCGGTTCGTTTTGCGCTTCGGTGGTATGCTGCACCTGGTAGTGTATATGTCTTGGTCGGTAGGTAGCGCCGTTGCGATAACGCCCCGGAAGAATGGTTTTGTACTCGTATTCTCCTTGCGCGTTGGTCTGCATCTGCCCTCGTAATCGAAAAGCTTCGCTACTATTATCGTACGCACCGCTGGTATCGGCCTGCCAAACATCGACGACGGCATTTTGAAGTGGGGTTTGGCAGTCATCGGCGTAAACGACTCCTCGGATCGTAAGTGGGGTGCCTAATTCACCGTCAGCCAAGTTGACTCTCCAAGGAGGATTTTCTCGGTAGAATGGGCCAGCGATGTCTTGTGTGGTTTCTTCACAAAGTGCTGG
>CAXGXL010000596.1:0-3052 GCA_964013555.1 uncultured bacterium | reverse complement strand
AATACACGCAGCGTTCTTGATATCCCGTTCCGTCGGAGATGTAGAACGTTTCTCCGCCACACAACAGTGGTTCGACCCCGAAAAAATGGCACCAACCAAACTTTCCGGTGCCATTAGCGCGTGGCGCAACCGTCCAGAGCAAGCTCAGATCGCCCCAAAATCCTGGAAAAGAGTAAAAAAACAAGTATTCGCCGCAATGAAGGATTTTGGGGTTTGGTAAAGAAAGTCATTGGAATAGCCCTTAGTTTGGGTCTTTTATATCTGGCCCTTCGAAACGCCGGCTTTGAGAACTTGTCGAGCTTACGAGCTATCGACTTCAGCCACGGAGTACTTATTACGCTAGTCTTATTAACGGCCCATGTACTATCTGCTTTTCGCCTGCATTCTGTATTCACCCATCAAGGGCTACGAAAAACAAAGAAGGAAGTGATTCAAGGCACTTTTTTGATTCACTTTATTTCCCAGGGACTCAATTTTGCAGGCTCCTCCGACCTCACAAAGTACTTCGTGTTCGCCTCTAGAAAAGAACGGCTCCTCAAGGCCGTTTTCGTAGATAAAATTATCATTCTCACAACGCCAATCGGAGTCTTGGGATCCCTCTATTTCCCCCCACTTCTTTTGCTACTCGTTTTAGCTCTAACTCTAAACCTATCAAAAGGAATCGTCCTGGGTATCTTCTGGAATGCATGCAGTTTTTTATTGATGGCACTCGCCTTTGCTATGGTAGCCGTAGCCCTAGGAGAGCCCCAGAGTTCAGCCCTTGTTGTTGGGTCTGTTAAAGTCCTTTTTTTTACTGCCGTCTTTCCATTTTCCTTTGTAGACTGGGGAATTAGAGAGTGCTTTTCGACGACCGTCTTCACAGGACAAGAAACCCTCTTTCTGAATGTATCCCTGCTCTACGGAATGCTCATGTTTGTCTCGGCAATCCCAGGGGGAATTCTTTTGCTTTTGAACCGGCGTCTTAGACTACGCTCACAGAAGGTCGTTCATGGTTAAACAACCTTCACGGTTTAAACAAGCCTTTGTCTACCCTGACAACGTCTTTATCCTCTTATTGGCCTTCGTTGTTGGCCCGGGAACAGCCTTTCTCAATCAGCGTTTCCTTTTCAACTATGATATCCTAGGCGTAATTGGCGGCTATTTGGTCTTCTTCTTTTTTCAGACGCGTTCTTGGCCAAGGCAAATTTTCATAACGAGCGTGGTCCTAATTGGCGCATACGACCTCGTTAACTCTAACTATCGGTCCTTTTATGGAGTCAATCTCGATTGGTATTTTTGCCTTTCAATGATTCCGAGTTTCCATGATTTTGTAATCCAAAGTTATTCAATATTTCACCTAACAGGTTTCTATTGCATCACACTAGGCGGCATCGCCCTTTTGATCTGGGGACTGTGCAAATTGCTTCCAGTTGGTTCAGGCCAACGTCGAACATGGAATACTCTCGCGTTACTAATAATGGCCCTTTTCTTTTTTGTGGTAGGCAAAATTCATAAGAAAAAGACCCTGCATCATTTCGCACCATCTACCCTACGAATATTTAAAGACTCAGCCGTGGACTTTGCGCTTGCCTTTTCAAATCATAGCGAGAACAAAAAACAATTTAGAGACGACTTAAGCTCCCGTGCTGACTTGCCTTGGTTCAACGACGCAGACTTGAACGCCGCGTTTCCTGGAAACGTCTACATCTTTGATATCGAGTCTTATTCTGATGTATTCTTTAGGAAAACTGAGTTCAGGCAATCCATTAATGAGGTAACAAAGTCAATTGCTGAGACAATCTCCGCCAAGGGTAGCTTTTTACACGGCGGCTATTTAGAAAGCCCCATTTGGGGAAGCGGCTCCTGGATGGCTGACCAGTCCTTCCACTGCGGCTACCGCATCGACAAAAACTGGAAACACGAAGTTCTCTTTTTGAGTGACAAAAAGTGCTTTCCCAAATTCTTTAAAAAGGCGGGCTGGGAGGTGGTTGATGTTCGAGGCTCAACGCTTTCATTAAGTTCTGAAGCACATGGCATTGAGCGCCTTTATGGCTACACAAAACACTATTATTGGAACGAATTCAATTACCAGGGCAAACGCTTTGGATTCTCCAAAATTCCCGATCAGGTGGTCATAGAGCATATAAAGAACGAGATAGATAGCTCCAAGCACTTTATTTTCTTCCAGCTTTCCTCAAGCCACTATCCCTACAATGAACTCCCCGAATACATGAATGACTTATCCCTCTTGCGAAATGGGAGTATCGCTTCACGCTCCTTTGAGAACATTCAAGACGGTTACCAGTATGCTATTGGCTATGTTCTCAAGAGCATTCATGCCTTTATAAAAGACAAGGTTACCCCAGAGGATATCGTCATTATTTTTGGCGACCACCAACCGGCTCATGGATTAGCAACACCAGAAAGTAATTACACTCCCATTCATATCATCTCCAATAGACCCAAATTCTCCTTTCTAAACGAAGGGTGGCCACAAGCACTAAGCCCCGCCAATAGCCTACCAATGGAGGCTTTTTTGAGAACCATTTTTACAGAATTTGAGCTTATAAAATGACACTAGCAAATTCATCTCCCCTCATTGACCAGTGGACTCCTGCTTGGTCAGCACTTTATTGGTTAATAGGAGCGAGCGCGATAGTTCTTGAGTTTTCGGGACTCTATTTGGTGCCGGCTTATCTTCTAACCGTCTGCCTTTTTTTTGGGCCAACCATTTTTTTTCGTACCAAAGCCAATACCGTAACTCTAGGGCGCACATTGCTCTTTTTGCTTGCCCCAATGGCAATAAACTCTGGCGATTGGGTGGGCCCAGCGTTTCTCCTCTTACTCTTGATGTTTGATAAACTCGACGGGGTTGTAGCCCGCCAAGAAGGACCTACCCAAGTAGGAGCACTTCTCGATTCTGAAGCAGACAACGTGTTCATCTTTCTCTTGTGCTTTTGTTATTTCCTGCAAACCCAGACTATATCCTATTTGCTTGCTATTCCCTTTGTACGACCGACCTTTGTTCTAACCATGCTTGCTCTTAAGTGGATCCGACCAGAGTTTCATTTCA
>CAXGXL010000595.1:0-3052 GCA_964013555.1 uncultured bacterium | reverse complement strand
TCCTGACCAGCGTGCGCGCCATAGCCACTCATACGATTGAAAATACGCGTCTATTGCCTCTAAAGCGTGGACTGAAGGCATTAAGAGCAAACTCAATCGCTCGAATAAGCTATTTTGTAGGCCTCACCAACCGAATTCTCCGCAAAGTGGGTATCCGCTAGAGCAACATCCATCAATGAAATCCTGTTGCTTCCGTCTCAAATTGTGCTTAAGTGGAGACTTTATAAACGCCCGATTGATTGATGTATGACTGATTGCACTGACTCACGCCCCGTTTCCCGGCGCTTAACCGAATTGGCCCAAAAGAGTTGTATTCCACTAACGGTCACAATGGAGCTCACCAAACAATGTAATTTATCGTGCGTTCATTGCTACAACTTTGACCGAAGTGACCCAACTAAACTTCCAAGAAATGAGTTGCGTTCTAACGAAATACTTAAACTCATCGATGAGCTAGCCACCCTAGGAACCCTCTTTCTTTCATTCTCCGGTGGAGAGGCAACCATTGATAAAAATCTCGAGAGCTACATTCGTCGAGCTAGAAAGCACTTCATGCAAGTTGGGCTCAAATCCAACGGCATCGCCCCCGATGGACTCTATGCGAAACTCGCTAATGCGGGGGTTAGTGAATTTCATATAAGCCTTTACGGTGCTTCTCCACAAACCCACGATCGTATTACCACGAGGGCAGGATCATTCAAACGCACCCTCGCCGGCATTGAAGCCATCGCCAAAACGAAAAAGCATCTTCGACTCAATTATATAGTCCCCAAAACCAGTGCTCACGAAATCGCGCAAATGAAAGCAATCGCAACCCAATACCAAGCAGCCTCAAGTTTCGTATTCAATTTCACTGGTCGCTACGACGGTACAAATGAACCCAAATCCCTGTCTCTAGGCAAACAAGAGCTTATGAACCTCTTAACGAATCATTTTCAAGAGCCCAGCCTCACCCCCGATTTCAATCCCAATCGCAATATGGACTGCGCCTGCGCGAAAACAAATTGCGGTATTACATCCACCGGAGATGTTTATCCTTGCATAGGCTGTCCGATTCCATCGGGAAATATTCGCCAGCAGAGCATACGTGAAATTTGGGAAACATCCCCCCAATTCCTGAAAATTAGAGGCCTCAGCTCCAATGACTTCAAGATATGCAAGAGTTGCCCCGATAAACCCTATTGTTCTCGAAGCTCTGGCAATACAATGACCAACACCGGCAAATACACGGGAGCGGACGAGTGGACCTGTATGGCTGCTTCCGTTCAGCGTGAGCTCTATGAAGCCCGCCAACAAAACAACCCCACCTTATTGCAAGATTCGATCTTGGCTCCATAAGGGAAAAGCCTGAACCATGTCTTTGACCTCCGTTAAACAGGGCATTAAGATTGCCGATATTCACTGCGAAATAGAGTGTGACTCCACTTTACTTTCTCACCTTGAACCCAAATTGGGAGGTTTTTTCAAAAACGGAGTAGCTCCCTATAAATTAGTTATGCGCCAAAATGGCCCAGAGAATTCTAAGTGGCTCAACAATGCTATTCCCCACATGGTTCCTCATCCCAACAAGATTATTGTTCGTCAAGATGGCATCTTCGAGCTCGAAATGGACCTCAATACAAGATGTGCTGAACTCAGCTATCGTCTAAGGCCCGGTGATTTAACCCATAGATGGCCACCCCGAGGGCCTTGGATGGGACTCAAATGCCTCTATGCATCTTTATTGCTTCGCAAAGAGCAAGGAGCCATGGTTCATGCTGGTGGCGTCTATAAAAACAACAAGGCCTTTGTCTTTTTGGGACATAGCGGCGCGGGTAAATCTACTCTGACTGAACTCTTAGAAAACCGATGGGGACACCAAGCCGTCTTGAATGATGAGAGCATCGCCCTCGTATTTAGCAAAGGCTGCGTTGTAGCGCACTCGACTCCGTTTTCAGGACTATTAGATCGAAAACGCTTTCGCAACCAGGCCAACGCCCATATGCTATTGAATCTTGTGCAAGATACTAAAACCGAATTCCATCCATTCGCAATAGCAGATAGACTCCGGTTGGCAATGGAGTGCACCGTACTTCCACCGGGGGATGAAGGACTAGAAAAAAGAGCATTGAACGTGGGAGCCAAACTGGCAAAGGCCTGCACCTGGAGAGCTATTCATTTCACGAAAAATGAGTCGACTCTCGATGAACTTTTCCAAAAAGAAGCACGATAGTCTTAGCTCGGAAATCCCTCGCAACTTGGATCGATACCGAAATTCTTGCAAGCAGCCAAGACAGCTCGCTCGAAAACAGTCTCCTCAACAAGCTCGGGAGTGCAATAAGTTCGCTTCTTAATGGACACCGACTCACTTTGTTGATTTGGTTCCTTTTCACCTTTTGTGTTTTTCTCAACCATCACAAAATCCTCTTGTCTACTATCGATAGGAGTGCAATCTCCCTTGTATCGGATTGGATACCAAAAACCCGCCGGGCAGACCACTGCTGGTCCCAAAATATGTTCCCACAGGCACAATAGTCATACCAAAACCGGAAGGCCCAGCTATTACTGAACGCTTAACAAAAGTGTCGTCCGAAACATCCTCATTATCGAAATCCTCAAATGAATAAAGAAGCACGTAGCGAGTTCCAGTCGACTGATAGCCCTGTCCCACAGCTATATCCACCCCGCCATGGCCGTCGAAACTACCAAGGTAGCCATACGATCTGCCTACATCAACCAGATTTACCCCTGCATTGTTGGCAGTATCCAACTCATCGAAGGCAATCCCAATACCGGCAGGAGCGAAAACAGCCGCGGCAAATCCTCTATTCACATATACATCCGATGGTTTTAAAAGAAGCGGTCGATCACTGCCTGTTCCCACTAACAACCAATCGGAATTGTTTCCGGGGCGAGGTGCGGGAATACGAAATATATTCCGACCAAAATACTCATGCACCGCTTGACCTCGCAGGATATGCATCAAGGGATTACCCGGCTCGGACGCCCGAGCATCAGTTGGTTCATCAAGCAAACCACTCAAGGTAGAACGACCTTGATACACGTAGATTTC
>CAXGXL010000594.1:0-3065 GCA_964013555.1 uncultured bacterium | reverse complement strand
CATGAACCAGAGTTTGAAAGGATAAACCCAGCACCGCATCACCCCCAAGGGAAGTGGTACCCGCTGGGGCATTGGTGGTTTGATTCTGCTGCTCGCCATCGCACGCGACCAATAAAAACAACGCAATTACCAAAATCAACCGGGTCATACACCGCTCCTGTACTTCTTGCTAATTCGAACCGATCCATACCGGTTGTACCACCTCGTTACTCAAATAGATTCAGCTCCTGTAAAAAAAATCCCTCCTTCGCTCTTTTTTCGTTCTCTACGTTCGATGGTTTTTCGAAGCAAAGGAGTCTCGAGTGTTTGACGACGTGCATCGCCCACGCCGGACCGTCAATCTAACGGAGAATAAATCGCCGTTCTATCAATCGCCCGCCCCGCTCTATCTGAACATCAAAATGACTGGCATCCTTGAGTTGTTGGTAAAGCTCCAACCCATTCTCCCTGCTAACTGAATAGCCGTTGATCGAAAGAATATAGTCCCCCCCCTGAAGCCCAAGGTATTTTGTTAGCGGTGATGTTGGCTTAACCCAAGCCAGCCGCAATGCACTCTGGCCTTGACGAATCACCGTGGCACTGCGAGCTGAGTTCATAAGCTCTTTGACATCACCCATATAGCGATATTTATCGACAATGACTCGTGGTATTAAAACCGGCTGCGACACGGGCGAGGAGCGGTTCCCTACCGAAGTAGTCCGCTTATCCACAGCGTGAACAGCCCGAACCTTGCCAGAAATTGAAACCGAACCCTTTGAATCCAAAACTCCAACCACGGAGGAGGAACGGGCATTACGTTGGCCTGGTGACGGACGTCGATGTGGTTCACGACCTTGGAACCGTCGCTCGTTCTTTCGCTGTGAAACCCCTTCAAGAGGAGCAGAGCGCACATTAAGCCTTTCAAATTCCGCGGCTAACATGGCATCGGAAACTGGACTCTTGCCAAAGCGAACCCCCTGAAAAGACAAGACAAGGCCCGCCGTACCAATAAGAAGCACGGCTAAGCACCCCACAAAGAGAAACCTCTTCCTATGCCAGATCGTCATTGTTGTTCAGCCCCCAGATTAGACACTGGCAGACCCAATCGCCCAAGTCCAGCTTTAAGAGTTCATCCGCTTTTGGTGCCTCTTAGCCCGAGAGTTTATCCCTAGCGCCCGCGAATGGCCGGGGAGGCCGACAAAATGCACCGGCAAAGCTCAATTTCACTTAAGCCATTGAAATTGGGGAGCAACTTCTGCGCGTCGAGGAAACTGGCCGCCTGTCAACGTCTTAGGGGCTTCAGAGTAGAGCCATTTTTCACTTTTCAACCATGTCCTCTTGGTTTAAGAGCGCCCAAAGTGCCAAAAAATGCTAGGCTGCGAAACCCGAACGGATGGGTAAAAAAAAAAGAGGTGTCCAAAATGCGAAATATATCTACGTCGTTCATTGCATTGATTTTTCTCGCCCTCTCGATAGGGTGCACAAACAGTTCAAGTATCGCACCAACCATATCCAGCTCCTTCGACGCAGACACCGAAGGCTGGACAGTATTGGACTTTCTCAGTGGTAGTTTCTACCGAGAACTAGGTGGAACCGATACACCTAGTTGGGAAGCCGAGGGTGGCCTAGAGGGGGGCTATATTGGATTCCAGGATGTCACCCACCTTGCTTTTTTCTTCAACGCTCCAGACCAGTTTTTGGGAGATAAATCCGAATATTTCGGCGGAAGCATCCAATTTGCGGTGAACACCAACTTTAACGACTGGCCCACGGATAGCTTCATCCTTCTCGGTGGCGATAATACCATTCTCTACCTCAAATTTGGGCTCCCGCCCCAAACCGAGCAATGGATCGAACACACCATAGATCTGAACCCCACCGCCGAGTGGTACTTAGACATCAATCAAGAGGAAAAGCCCACGGAAGAGAAAATGCGTTCCGTTCTGGCAAATCTTGAATTCCTACGCATCTCAGGTGAATTCGCGGAAGACCTAAAAGAGAAATCTCAACTGGATTCAGTGTCACTGATTGCTCCGGTCCCGTAACCTCACCTCATTTTTGGGTGCATGGTATGATCTCAACGGTCTCCGTACCTTAACTTTATTCCAGGCCCCTCCTTACCGGCTGAATCATCTTCACACGGGAGCCAGCAAAGCCCTTTTGGACATATCGAATTTTCAAATCACCTCAATGCCAGGAACTCCTCCGGAGCCCTAATCGGTGGTCGTCATAACTACTAGCACCCAAAAGGCCCGAATTGAGGACATACTTGAAAACTTCAGCCCAGAATGGGCCGCTTCACAGGGGTAGGCAGCCGAACGCTATATTCAACTCTCCCCTAACCTAACGTTTCCACATCGAAGCGACTCTCCGCAACCAGCTTGCCCGATCGGTTAACTCCTCGCTTCGCAAATCCGTCCCATCCAAAAGACGAAGATTTTATTTGAAAAAATGTGGAAACTGCGAGCTGCATAACAATTTAACTGTGCGCTTAATCACCTAGTACTTTTGGTTCTTTTTTTTTGTAAATCCGTCAAAAAAAGAAAACCAGAACGAGGCCTTTCGGCAAAAGACCCCTTCGTTCAGGATACCCAAGAAAGGCTAAAAAAAGGGAATCATTTTTCAGTTCAATCCTGTAAGCAGGATTCCTCAAAGAAATGTTGTTTAGCCTTACTTCTCCTGAAAGCTCGCACGGGGAGTAAGACGATTCTCCCTAATTGAGAATTAGAGACACTAAGAAAATAGAAAGGAATGACAATGGCCAAAATTGGCAATACCCCCCCAGAGAATCGTCAACCGCAGTCGGTTGATTCTTCTGAAAAAACCCAAGTAGCTCAAACCAAATCTCGAGAACGTAAGAAATTGAGTTTGGAGGACCTTGAGATTACCTTTGAGAAAACCACCCCAAAAAAGGATTTTGGAATTCAAACCAAACAATCCAAGGTACGCCTCCAAGCATTTAAGAATGAGCCCGCAGCCGTAGCTGCTGGCCCTCGGCCTGACCAAAGTGGATTGGAAGCTATGGGACCAAGGCCTGACCAAAGTGGATTGGAAGCTATGGGACCAAGGCCTGACCAAAGTGGATT
>CAXGXL010000593.1:0-3066 GCA_964013555.1 uncultured bacterium | reverse complement strand
ATCCAGATGTCATTGGCGCAGCCGCTAAATTCTGCCGACACCTCGTAGCTCTTCATCCATTTGAAGATTCCAACGGGCGAACTGCGCGGGTAATTATGAATCGTATCTTGTGGGAATATGGATACCCTCCAGCAATTTTATCGAACTCCAGCGACGATTTGACAATGGGGGAAGCCAATTGGAAACACGAGGTCACCGAGGGAATTGCCCATACCAAAAGATATTTGGCTAAAGAGCATCTCTATCCTACCGACTCCTATTTAGGCAGGGAGAAAATATCTCTTCCGGGAATAGATCCAACGAATAATATTAGCATCAACGGCTCTCCCTTTGGGCAAGGAAACGACGGGTTTCTCTATGACCTTACGGGAAGACCCCACCTCCTTGACGGCAACGTTCTCAGACCACTCTCGCAACTGGAGTACTATTTTCTGGCGCGAAGACTCATTGCCATGGAAAATCACCACGCTCTGGAAAAGCTACAAAAACTCACTCAGCCAAACCTCGACCTAACAACCGAATTACGAGAAAAACCCTCCCAAGCTCAAAAGTATTCGGTAGAAAGTGACATCGGCACGAGAGAAGCAGATAGTACTTATAGCCTCAGAGAAGACTCCTTTATTTTACCTACCTTGATTGAATTACTGGATCTATCTCTAATCGATCAAACACGTATTTTTCAGATTCAAAGTGCCAAAGGCACACCTCTCTCCTCTTGTATGAGTCGATATAGCCAATTGGACCTGGAGTATTGGCAAATTGAAGAAATACTAAAGAGCGCCGGTCGGGCTGACCAAGCCCAGCACGTTCATTCGCACCGAGAAGCTCTTTTTCAATGTGCTAAGCAAAGACTCAGTTCCTTAAACTCCCAAGCTAGCGCTAGCGCCGCTTCTGAAACATCTAACACAACCCCAGAATTTCATTTCGCATACGAAAAGAAGATGTACTCAAAGTCCCCATTGCGCTTTGAGACTCTCGCTCAAGCCATCACCGCAGATGGAGACTCCACCATGACGGTGTGGCGTGGCGACTACGCCTTTGCTAGCCTGCTCGGAATGGCCCCAAACAACGACCCTCGCCAACCTGCCGCGCGACAAAGTGCCACGGCTAAATACCAACGACTGGTCGTCCCTCGACTTCTCCAAGACCTCAAGGCACTAGAACGCAGCGCCGTTGGCTCGCCTTTTATTTCCCACACGACCGATCTAGCTCTGCTGACCGGGCAATTCGCTAAAAAAGTTAAAACCACACAATTACGCCTCGATGCGATTCCGGCACCGCTGGCCTGGGGGTTAAATGCCTATCTTAAATCAGCGCAGACCAGCAGCGATGCAGAATACGCCATCCGCGACATTCTTGGAGTTCCCGGTGATATTATTGGTATCAAACGCGGTCGCAACCGAACCCTGAACATAACAGCTACTCGCAAAGCGTTTGAAATTCGTGTACCGAAATCATCGGTTCTTCCGGGGATGGCTTCTCTTTCATCCCATCACACCTTCAGCAATGAGCAAGAAATACATGGTTTAGAGAGCGTAAGCTCTTCCTCCATCGTTGCAACCTATTCAGCCACTGCCCTTGGAGAGGAATTGCATAACTCCCTAGAAGACTCACTCCACTCCACCAACGACTCCTTCGTCCACATAGATCCGCCCGAAGACGACCTGCAAACGGCTGCGATTCTGCTCAGTGATGGCACAAGCCCTAGCTCATCATCAGCTACCACCCATACAAGTGTTAGCGCGAGCGGGAGTTAAATCCAAATGCAACCCACTACCCGCGAAATTACCAACGATTAGACCCCAGGAGGAGCCCATGGCCGGCGGCCCTAACGCCCAAGAAGTGATGTGTATGGAATGTGGTTCAAAAGCCATTCGTATTCGAGAAGGGATAGAGACCGATCACTATGAATGCCCCCAGGGACATCGGTTTTCAATGGATTGGTCTCGCTCAGAACCACCGAATACCCCACAGTGGCCGCCCTCACAAGAAGAGCTAGAGCTATTTAAATTGCTCCAGAAGCAATAGATATTTCTCGCTCATCTGCAGACCCAACCTCATACACTCAAGGACCCTTGCAATGCCCTCGAATAGTTTAAGACGCAGCGCCCTGTCCCCTAAACTTGCTATAGAATCATTCGACACTCGAAAAATATCAGGTAGTTCAGTACCCCACTTTACGATCAATGCTCACAACTCTTCCCAAAACACCAAGGATGGATTTGCGAAAGTAGACGGGAGCGGAAACTTTAGCCTTACAATAAAGAGCAAAAAAGGCGACACCGTCGAGTTACAACTCCAAGCGCCAGGTTCCTCTTCTAAGGCAAAACTTTTCGTTCGAAACGACGGAAAAAATGCATGGTCCACTTTGGCCGCTCCGACCTACGTTGGCGAACCCGTTCAAATTGAACAATTCTGGCCGACCAATCAACACACCGATGAGAATGGCGAACCGGCCATTGAACTAGCGCATGTCACAGGGCCACTCTTCATTAGAGGTGTTAACGTTGCAGACGTCGAACAAGGTTCTATCAACAACTGCTACCTTGCCTGTGGGCTTTCTCTTTTAGCCCATTTCCGGCCGGAAGCAGTACAAAGCGCCATTAAGGAGCTCCCTGACGGAAATTTCGAGGTCACCCTCTTCGAAGGAAAATACCGGCCAAAGCCATTAAAGGTAACGGTCAATAGCGATCTATTTTTAGACGATGACGGCGAACCTATTTATACGCATAGTTCCACCGGCGAATTGTGGCCTATGATTCTTGAGAAAGCATACGCTGAGCATGTGGGTGAAGGCTCATACGAAGCAATAGGCCAAGGCGGTAAAGCCGGCGATGTCATCTTCGCTTTTACCGGCGAGCCCTATATGATGCACCAAATAAACGATGCCCATTCCGGCGAAGAGGTATTTGAAAATATAAGCCAAACAGTCAAGGCGGGAAGACCAGCAAGTGCTGGAACCTACTCGGACAAGGACCGTTACAAGGACGTAAAGATTTACGCCAATCACACCTACGCCATCTTGGACACGGGCAACGATCCGAAAGATAACAAGCCCTATCTTCT
>CAXGXL010000592.1:0-3070 GCA_964013555.1 uncultured bacterium | reverse complement strand
CGGAACCGTCGAACTTGCCCCAAACTTTGTGGATATCGTTAATTTCGGGGATTACCACGTTCGCCTCAAACACCCGCAGCACTATGGGCACTGGTACAACGAGCAAAACGAAAATCCAGACACGGTTGCTGATGTAATCTCTGCCTCAAGCGATGCAGACACCGCTGAAGCAATCACTTCAATCCGGCTCACCGGAGGCTCTACGGTGGTCAAAGTTCAAGACCTCCTGGTGGGCGCTCTAACCTCCTACCAAGGGTACGACGAAGAAGAAGGTCAGAAATGGATAACTACCTTTCAGGTCTTTGATTTGAGCAACCCAACTACCCCAGAACTAGTATCCACCTTCGAGACCGATGTTCTTGCCCCGCAATACGGTAGGTACAGCACCGAGGATGGCGTTATGGCAGAAGACTGTTTCGACTGTGGCGGCTACTACTACGGCCCCACCCTTGACGCTCGAAACTTCGCGGTCGTCTCCGGAGGCATCGCTTTCCTAAAGCGTGACTGGCAAACCGAGTTGATGGGCCGCGAAGAAGTATGCCAAACCTATCCCTCCTTCTGGACCGATTGCGAGGACGAATGGGAAGATGGCAGCACTCCTCTTCCCGACTCCCCTCCTAGTGAAGCCTCTTCAGAAGAACCATCTGAAAGTGAGGCAGACGCAACAGAACAAGGCTCAAGCGACTCCGAAGAGACATCTGACGAAGAAGTATGCGGCTATTACGACGGGAGTGTGGTCTGCCGCAGCCTTAATGGTGCCGATCCCATCTGCAGTGGAGAAATTCAATACTGCCGGTCCAACCCCACCACTGGTGAATGGGAATGCGAAGCGGTAGATCCCGAGAGCATAGAAACTCGAACCCAATGCTGGGATAACGACCGATATCGCTCCTGGGAAAAATTCTCACTCATCCCCTTGGACCTAACCGACCCAACTACCCCAGCTCTGGGAACTACGATTGAGTTTGGGGAAAACGACGAAGGGGTTAGCATGATAGCAGAAAAAGACACTATCTGGGTAAGCTACAAGCGCCCCGAAACTCCTGAAGATAGCAGCCTGCCTTACGTCCGTTTTTATGCGCAAGAGATAAGGCTCGACTCCCCCGCCGCACCCGAGATGGGTATCACCGTCAACCTCCCCGGTGAGCTCATAGCCAAAGACGGTCCCCGTCTTTTTACACGCGACTACCTCTACGGCGAGAACATTATTGAAACAGGTCTTGCGAAGCTTCGCTTAGACGGTAACCTCGCTTATTTGGAAGCTTACCGAACTTTTCCCAATCAAATAATCAGCACCATTCAATTAGACGGTGCAGGAAAGTTGCTCGTCAGCCACTCGGAAAGCTGGCAGACTTTTGATGGCCACTGGAACGAGAACACCCAAAGGCTAACCATTCTTGACCCTCAATCTGAATTGGAGATTCTGGGTTCCACCGAGATTGATCGATGGGCCACCCTTCAAGAGGCTCGAAATGGCCGAGCCATCTTTATGGTCCCTGGTGGCATTTTGATTTTCAATATTGAAGAGGCGACTGCTCCCTATCCCCAAGCCTATTTTACTACCCGGGGCTGGCCTCAATCTTTCGAGAGTGTAGGAGACCAGGTACTCTTTGCAGCAGGTCAATACGGTATATACACCTTCGACATGACGACCTTCAATATTTGGCCCAACAACGACTAAGATAGAGGTGCCCCTCCAGGGGCACCCACCTCTTGAATCATAATTCTCTCGTTTTCGATTGAGCTCTGTGGTCACCCCCTTAAAACTTGAAGATCTAGCCTCAAACCACTTGGGCACCATTCAATAAGGTGTTCAAGTTGCTTTATTGTCATCTATAAACAGGGAGATACGCGACTTAAGGCACCTTCTACCTCCTAACTCGTGCTGCTCAACCCACTAGAACTCGGTTTTTGGCAACATAATCCGTCGTATTCCGATAATTTTGCAAATCCATACAACAAGTTTGGGGGAGCTAAATGAGCAGTTTTTTGGGACTAAATGCCGCCATCCAGAATTCTAATCGCCACAACACCGCGTCGATCGAAAATTCAATTGTCCGCGTTGCAGATCGAAACCATCCGCAAGTAGACGGCTACCAAGTTGCCTCTTTGGGCGGCGGCAATCTGTCAACTGTTCGAGTGAAAGCAGCCTCTACCTTACAAGCCGCATTTAGGTCATCTAGATCTCGAAGAGCTCTTGCAGAACTTCGAAGTCACGCGCTCCAAGAGAGTGCCGCAACTCAACTAGCCGCCCAATGGCGAGGCTACAAGACACGACAAGCTATTAGAGAAGTAGCCACAGAGGTTCCCAAGGCTCCCCGGACCCAGGTCCACTTCTTAGGGCAAACTCATTGGGCCGATGAAGTTGAAGAGATGGATTGCTGGGAACAGCGCAAGGCTATTTTGAGTATCGTTCGGAGCCAAGTTCAGATAGCCAATTTTCTGCTTCAAAATGCTCTAGAGGGCGACTGTGAAATTTATGCGGAAGGCCTAGCTAAAGACCTAAGCTCGGAGATGGCCTGGCGCCCCACCCGCTTGGCCCTAGTGCCACCGCCGCGAGAGCCTGGGTTTTATTTGCCCCAAAACCTCGTACGAGAAATTCGGTCCAATTTCAGTGATGATCCGCAACGCTTCCCCCGCCACCCACGTCATTTGACTGGCCGCGAACAGTTGATGACGCTGGCCAAGTACGGCGCGGCAAGGGTCCTATGTGTGTTGGGGATCATCAATGAAGTAAAGGCTGCAATAACAATCGATGAACAAGACCGCATCTATGAAGAGATGAATGCATACACCCACAAAAGAGCGGGGCTGGATATCTTCAAATTTATGAGCCGTTACCCCAATTGGGCCGAAAAACATCCGGAGTTACGTGCCTTAGTCTATGACGCCCGCGAAGCATGCCTGATAGAAAAACTGAAAGCGTCAGATTGCGAAAAGAATAAGATAGTTATTTTTGGCAAAAATCACGATTTTGAGCCCTACGTGGATACACTATCTCAACTGGAGGCGCGGCCACACTTCTATTAGTGACTCTTGTTCACAGTTCACCCGTCAGCACCAGATGCCT
>CAXGXL010000591.1:0-3073 GCA_964013555.1 uncultured bacterium | reverse complement strand
AGTGTTTTTTCTGTGAGGGTCATTGCTTCCATCCTAGGATAGGGCCAATGTACTGATCTACCGACTTTTGCATATAGGGGTCGATAACCAATTCACTGAGTGAAAAGCGGCGAATCATTTCACGATCTATAGGGCGAAATCCGATTTGGGTTCCGGGAATTCGTAAGAGAGTTGTGTATAGGAGGTCCATATTCATATTTTCATGCTTAATCCATAACGCAACTTCATCCAATGTAATCAGAGGAAGGTACTTTCGGTAGTCTTGAATAGCTGGGTTTGTTTTTTCCGGATCTAAGAGTTGAAGGAAGCGATCCAAGGTATCGGGACCAATCTTGGTTACATTCATATCTGCTTCTAGATCTCGTACCCGGGGTCCGAAGAGAAATTGCGCGCTAAAATCCGAACTCAATTCGGATTCAGGCCCAGGCTCGAGATCTAGCGCTTTGAAGTAACTAGCATCCATATTGGATACTTGAAATCGAAACGCCCCGATAAATTCCTGTTTAGAGTTGAATTGGAAACCAGCCTTTCCGGTTATATCCCCTCCGAGAATGTGCATTGATATTTCGTTTGCCTTGATGGCTCCTTTATCCAATTGACCTTGAAACTTAAAATCGAGAATCTCGTGTTCTCCACTGGCGATTCGCTCAATGTGAAGCCCGCTTGTGGGGCGGTAAGCCCTGAGAGTCTCTTGAAATATTGCCCCTGTGGAGTCCGTACGTATATCTTGTTTGCTGGTTTCAAGCCATAGTTTGCCAGAGGAGGTGGGAAGATCTCTGGCGATCACAACTCCATTGGAAATAGGTGACATTGAAAAAGAGAGTCGAAGCGGTAGGGTACCCGACAAATTCTGAATACGACGTGCTTCTTGCTCTAAATTGAAGTCATAGAATGATTGGGTAGCTTCTAAGGACAAGTCATTGCGTTCTAATTTTGCTTTTCCAGCTATGGCAAAAGCACCGGATACCTTAGCCACTGGAGCTTTTAGCTCTAAAGCAGGCGATAAATCACATTGGAAATTCCAATTCAGGTTCAGCATTAATTTATCAGGGGCGCCTCCTAGCCAGGCTTGTTTGGCAATAGCACCCAAGGGGTCGATCCAAATCCCGTCGACATTGAGGTCCATTGCGATTCCCTTAGAGTGAAACTCAAGAGTTTCCAGCACTAAGTCACCTCCATAGCGATAGGTGCTCTTAAATTTGGCTTTGCCTTGTACAAGTGGCCTGGGAAGGGAGGCGGTCGATAGGAAACCATAGGAAAGAACTGAATCAATACTCAGGGTATCTCTTTCGAGCGAGACCGAGAGATTACCTGAAATGTTTTCTCCCTCGCTTGCATTGAGACTGAGAGGCTTCGGATTTATTTCGACCGCGTTTGCAGCGAATACGAACGAAATCTTTGGGGAGCGATAGGGAAGGTCGAAACTAAATTCTGCATCCAAGTTGGTTATTTGCTGCTGGGGGTGTTTGACGGAAAAGTCTTCAAGTTTGGTTGAAAAGCTAGCTTGGATCGGGAGGTCTTTGTCAATACGTTGTAGCCATTGGGTAGTGACTTTTGCGTAACGATTGGCTAGCATTTCCCATTCGCCTTGAGCCTTATTGGCTTTCTGGACAGAGTGGTTTGCCTCTTTGATTAAAGTTAGCGGATCTAAGCGTCCCGTTAGAGTGGCTTGAAATGAGGTTTTTCCTGACGCCTTGATGTTCGGCCGAATCGTTTTTGGTAACAACTCTAATGCATCTGAAATATCAAGGGGGGTAGAGAAAAATTGAAATTCCTTGATTATGGGATGTTTCGATAAAACGTCATCTATTTTCAAATTATAGTTCACTGCTCCTAGTTGTGGTAAGGATAGAGCACCTTTTTTTATGGTTATGGCTTCTCCACTTTTGCTCATTTTCAATTTCGCTGATGCCTCCTTGAGTTTGAGGGGTTCTTTGTTGACTCGCATACGATTATTTCTCGTTTTTAACTTAAGATCTGCATCGACCCTCTCTCCTTTGAGGTCGTAGGAGTCCGTTTTCAATTGAAGCTTCAACTTTTCTATGGAGATGTCGTTAGCAGCGATTTGGGCTCCTTCAAATTGAAAATAACTATGCAAGGGGGTAACGCAATTCTTGCCTTTTAGGAGTTGTATGGGAAATTGAGAAGATAATGAGTAATGGGTAGTGAGTATCTTGGCGAGGCCTGCTCGAATTTCTCCGGTCGCTCCTTTTATTGCAAGATCTATAGTATCCTTGGGTAACGGCGCTTTGGTTTCATGGAAAAGAGAGTTTGGTGCTCTAAGGGTCAAATTGGTTTTGAGGTTTTGGATTTGAAGGGTTTCACTCTCTATCTCCTCTAGTGATAGTTGTGTTTCAAAACGATAGTCAGCGCCAGTCGCGAAGAAGCTTCCAGCGGCTCGGAAATTCTTTAGATGGTGCTGCTGAAACCGGACATCGATCTTCGTTAACTCCAGAGGAATTTCAAGAGCAATAGAACCGGGGTTGCGTAGTTGAGAGAGATGGAATTCGGTGGGTGAACTACTTAAGGAGATATTACCGCCCATTTGGAGTTCATTGACGAAAAACGGAATGATGTTGGAGAAGTCGGACAATTGGGAGTTGAGCTGGAGTTGAGCAAGTTGGATTTTTGGATCTTGAAATAGGGATGTGGCTTCAGCTCTTAGGTTGAAGTTTGTTTTGGCTCCCACCTGCAAGTTGAGTGTCTCGAGCCTAAGATTGGCGTTTGAAAGACTCATAGCGATTGCAGCTTCGCCACGAATGGGTAGCGCAGGAAGTTCGTCTTTGTCCGCTAACTTGGCTTGTGCTTGTCCATTGAGAAACCAGCGTAGAGTGGTATTGAATATGCCGTCCGACTCAAAGATTAATTGACTGTAGGTTCTTATCGTTACTCGATTTTCTTTATTTTCCAAGAGAATAGTAGCCTGGTTGTTTTCATCTCCAAGACTCACTTTGTTCTTAATATTGATGGTTTGTTGGTACCCATGAAACGAAGTCCAAAGAGATAGGTTGGGAATTGTAAGCTGGCCGTCAGGCAGTTTTGCGTGAATTGTTGCATTTTGGATCTCTAGCTT
>CAXGXL010000590.1:0-3075 GCA_964013555.1 uncultured bacterium | reverse complement strand
GGGCCAAGTAATAACTGGCCCCTCTTCTCACCTGAAGCCTTTGGCCCCACTACCTACCTCCATGTGTCACACTTAGAGTGCCGGATGAGTCACAAAAAAAGTCCCACGAGCCTCTATTCGTGTGAACAGGGCGGCATTGTACTTAACCACTTTTCTTTAACCGGGAGTAAGATCTCGTACCCTACTCCGCTCTCCCAAACCCATCGGAGTCTATGCAAAGGAACGTCATGAAAATCTTGTTACCCAAAAGAAAGCTCCTCTCATTTTGTTTATTGCTCACCCTTACCAGCGCGAGTCTTGCTCAGGCCCGCTCAGACTCAAGGGCGGTCGAAAACGAGGACTCCCAACAAATTAATCAGGACGACCTATCTCAGTGGCAACACTCGCTGGGCGCTTATGCGGAGCAGTCACTTGTCGGTTCTCATGATATTCAGGTTCGCTTGAATGACGACCTCAATGGAGTCACTTCTAAGCTTATTCCCTATATCGCAGGTAAAGAAGGGTACGAGGAAATTTCGATTGCCGATCAAACCTTAGCTACATTTAGCTGGGGTTTGAACCGCTGCTACAAGAACAAAAAGTGGAAGGTGCGCCTCGAAGATACCAAACTCGATTTGCCCTTCGAGAGTAATACGATTGAAGCTGATGTGCGCTCGTCGGGGCGTGTGAATACCGATGTTGACATGCCAGGTTTTGATTTTCAATTAGCCCTTCGGTTAAAGAAGCACCCTGATACCTCCAAAAGTGGATGCGAAAACAAACCCGTGAAGGTCTATACCCTGGTGGATTTCGGTGCTTCGGGCTTCAGCGGTGAATTCGATGTCTCCGTTGCTTCGGTTGGCAATACAATTCGAGTAAATGCCATCAAGAAATTTGCGCTCGAAGTCGACCATGTCGGGTTTGCTAAGCGGTCGACGAACGCGCTTCTCAATTATGCTATCGGCCTTTTTTCAAACGTAATTGGCTGCTCCAGTTTAACGAATTGCGCGAACTATTTGATTGATGAATTGGTCGAAAACAACAACACCGTCAAGAATAACATAAAAAAAGCAATTAACGGCGCCATAGAACATCCGCTTAAGGTCGAGGGCGGTAATTCGGTTCAAGGAGTAACAATCAATTACGGAATTGGTTTGGCGAATTTACATACTTCGAGATCTTCGGACCGACTGACCACCACATGGGAAGTAAATGTCGAAACCGACGAACCGAATGCTGCGTGCGCTGAGCATTTGGTTATGCCAAGTTTTTCCCCGTCGACTCCTGGTTCAACAGACAATGACATCGATGTAGAAATCCCCTTCGCCTTGATTGCTGACCTCGTCTATTTCAGTGGCAAAACGGGTCACCTTTGCAAGAACGTTCGAACCACATCGGGGGACGAATTTGAAATTCGTCCTCACGGAGAATTCTCTGTCGAGTCAGGTTCAAGTACTGGAGCTCAAGATGCAATTATCGTTAGAGTGCCATTTATTGCAACGGGAAGTGTGGTCGCTGCCACAAGTGCTACTACGGTAATCCAAGGAGATATTAAGATCACCACCCTTATTGCATCAAACTGTGATGGCGGAGTCGAACTCGATGTTGACTCGGTTGAATTTACTGATTTGAGTGGGGAAATTGATTTGGGAGGGCCGTTTGGTACGATTGACGCTACGAATTTTATAGACCTCTACGCAACCCAAGTAGAAAATTCCATCAATGCTCGATTACCGTCGGTTACGATTCTCCCTCAGATGTTTGACCGCAGTGAGTTGACGAGTCGCTACCTTAGACTCGACGATGTGGAAGTAAGTTCAACGTCCGTTCGTGCGGGATTCAAAATCATGAGCGGAACACCTTCTGAGTGTCTCACCGATTCCGATGATGATAGCGGTACTGGAACTGGCGGTGGTAGCGGTGGTGGATGGTCCCCTGGTGATCCGATCCCTCGTGACTTGAAGCTTGGTGACCCTCGAGATGATGATGGTGACGAGACCGATGATTTACCGGGCACCGGCCCTGCCATCGCCGAAGTGGAAGGAGCCGAAATTTAGCACTTCTTTTCTGCGCCTGCACTCACACGCAAGTTGGCTTAGCAAATGAGAAACTCTATCGTGTATCTACTCCACGCGTGCTATGACCTTGTTAGTAACTATTGCCCCAAGCCCTTGTAGATCGTCATAGGTCCGGATAAGCCAAGGACCCCACAAAGCCTATCGCATCTCTTCTTTGATTTGATTGCTTCACTCCAGGTTGCCGTGCAACCGAGTATTATAACCTGGATCTTATTTTTTGAATGTATTGCTGTGGGGTTCGTGTATCGACTTGCGTTCGAAAATCAGTAAAGAGCTTCTCCAATATTGTTTGCGCAGCCGCGCTCTTTTTCGGATTGCTCATCTTAGCAAGTTCCACTCTCATTTTTGGGAGGCTTTTTTGGGCCAATTCACACATCTTTGGGAGTTCATCAAAGACAAATCCACCAGAGTGGGCTTGCTTCCAGTATTTCAAGAAATTTTGAATTTTAGTGACCTTCGCATTAGCAGCTTTCGCTTCAGCCTTTGAAATCGCAGCTGCAGCCGGTTTAACTCCAAACAACCACCACGGAAATTTAGTCAACTCGTCACCAGCAATTGTTTTTCCGCCGCCTGGCTTTGGGGCGTTTAGGGCCAAAAAATCAGTCGCAGAATTCGAAGGTGGCACAAACATGGCATTCACTTCGCGCCCAAAATCTACTTGGTGGGGCAACGCTTCATAAATAAAGAGCTTCTCATACTGCAGAGCTAGGCTGACGCTTAACGTGCCCGTGGTAAGAATGGGGATATTCGTTCTCCGAATAATGGGAACCACATGGTCGAAAAAGCTGTGGTTTCCGGACATATCAATGATCTCAAATTTATTGATCTTCTTTTTCCCGATGATTGACCGGAGATCACCAATTTGGCCTACAATATACTTTCTGAATTTTGCTGGAACAGGTTTCGCTGCGACAATACCATAAGGCTTTGCGGCCGGATCCGACTTTGACATCGCCAAAGCAGCTTCCAAGTAGGTTTCATCCAATTCCGGACTATAGGCATAATAAAAGCCCAATTT
>CAXGXL010000589.1:0-3077 GCA_964013555.1 uncultured bacterium | reverse complement strand
AGAGGATAATTCCGGTTCCAACAGATATCGTGTAGGGAACTGCCAGAGCTTGAAAACCTCCGAGGCTTGGGGTGTCAAAGTAGAGCAAAAGCCCGTGAACTCCGGCGGCCATCACCGCGGTTGCAACAAGAGTTAGACAGAGCGAGCGGATGGTCAGTGAGTCGAGTTTAATCTGAACATGCCGTCGTAGTATTACAACCAAGAGGATAAGTTGAATGATGGCGGCAACCGTATTGGCTAAGGCAATGCCCCCGTGATTCAGGTAGGGAGCCAAGCTGTAGCAAAGTGTTAGGTTCACCACCATGGACACAAAAGCAATCCAAAATGGTCGCCAGGTGTCTTGAAATGCATAAAAAACCTGAAGAATAATTCGAGATAGCGCAATGAAGGTTAGTCCCCCTATGTGAAATGCGAGAGCATAGGCGGTCATCGCGGTGGAATTGTGGTCAAAAGAGCCGCGTTCGAAAAGAATCGAAACGGTTTCCGTGCGCACCAAGAAAAGTCCTGCGGTGACAGGAAAGCAAACTAGACAGGATAGACGAATAGCAAACAGAAGGGTTTGACGAATGTTCTCGAAGTTCTTTTTGGTGGCGTCCGAGGCGAGATTTGGGAGTATAGCGGTTGATAGTGCAATCGCGAAAACACCGAGAGTCAGTTCCAAAAGCCGCGATGAGTATTGCAACGATGAGACCGAGCCGCTTCCTAATCCCCAGGCTACTGCTTGAGAGACGAGTACGTTAATCTGGTAGACTCCTGCCCCAAACATCGTTGGGACCAAGAGGGTTAGCGCTCGTTTTACTCCCGGTCCGATTCGAAAATCGGGTTTCCACCGAAAACCAAGCTTCAATACATAGGGAACTTGAAAAAGGAGCTGGAACAAGCCGCCGATTAATACCCCAAATGCGAATCCATAGGCAGGTTGGTCGAGTACCTGGGCAAACGAGATTGCAGAAAATACGATAGCAAGATTGAGTAGGATGGCAGTGAAGGAGCTCACCCAAAAAATACGAAAGGTATTTAGAATACCTTGAGCGACTGCGGCCCAGGAGACTAGTGCAATATAGGGAAACATCCACCGGGTTAGACTAGTGGTAAGTGTCTTAGCTTCGGGCGCGATTTCTTGGCCTCCCAAAAGAGCAAAGCCAGAGACCACCGCACTGGCTCCGAGCACCCCTAGGCTAGAGATTATTACAAGAGTGATAATTGAGAGGTTGATAAATTGGCGAGCGAATTGAAATGCTTCTTTATCGCCCCGATTTTCTCTTATTTGGCTTAGAACGGGGATGAACCCGGCACTCATGGCACCTTCGCCAACCAATCGTCTTAAGAGATTCGGAATTTGAAAAGCGATTCCAAATGCATCAGAGGCCATAGAAGTGCCTAGATAGTGGGCGCGCACCTGTTCTCTAACGAGCCCTAAGATTCGCGAGCCAATGGTAATGATGCTCATCGAAAGGGTTGCTTTTAGCAAGCCGCTCAGGCCTTTTGCTTTATGGGTGCTCACTGTGTTCTCTTAGCAAGAATTCTCGATTTTCCATAATTTGCGGCTCAATGGAGCATCTGCTTCATTTTAAAGAAGAAATAGAGTTCCTCTTCACATTCTGGGCAATCGGCTCGAATGACTCGCAAATTGTCGTTGCCCATTGTTTTGCTACCTTCGGAAACGACCTGTGGCACACCTCCGCAAAAGCACCGTTGCCGGCGTACGAAGGAATCCATTTCATTGAAGCGCTCGATATTAATTGGGGTGTTGGGATTGCGCCCTGGGTATTGGGACCAAAGAGAACGGACGTCTTTGCGCCTTTTCTTCTTAAGCCAAAAGCTAAGGAGGACCACAATGATGGCGACCACGAAAATAAGCGATGTCACGTAATAATTCCCTTTGGGCAGTGGTCTTAGGGGAATTTTGTACCGGTGTCCAATGGATGCGATAGAACTCGATGGTTAGAGACGGTGTTTGAGTTCTTGATTCTTTTTTTGTTACTTCAAACTCTTGTTCGGGACCGGGGGGCTACAGCGCTCATTCAAAGAGCTCTAGGGTTGCGCGCTGACTCTTGCGGGAAAGCGTGAACATTTTCTAGGTATTTGGGAGCGAATCAGGAGGGCATCAAGAGGTTATTTTACGACGGTTCGAGTAAAGTTGAGTTCGCCGTCTTCATCGTAGAATTCACCAGTTAGTGTGTTGTCTACGATTTCCACGTAGAGAAACCCGGCTTTTTGGTCATCCTCATAATAAGAGTCATTGCCTCGTCCTTCGAGTGCGGTGGTTTTGGCAGCAGCGCCGGAGACAACCAATTCAACGCCACAGGTAGGATGAAGCCATTGCCGGTTGTGGTCGTGGCCGCAGAAGTAAACGTCGACTTTGTTGCAGAATGAGGCATCCATAAATTCCTCCACGTTGCGTCCCGATGCAAACGGAAGCCAGCTATACCCTTCGTATTCACCCGCATTCCCGTGTTTTCCATTCGAACGATAGGGGTGGTGCCCAAAAACAATTTTCCACTCTGCGGTGGACGCGTTTACCTCTTGGGTAAACCAATTAGCCTGGTCATCGGAGTCTATATCGAACATTAGGCTGCCAACCATGAATTGGTTGGTGTCGAGTCCAAAAAAGTCAACATGTTCATGGGTTACTTTGTAGTACCTAGCTGGCATGTACCAACGGGCTGAAATATGGTGATAGAGTTCCTCGAACTCTGCTTTATCAGAAGAGATCGAGAGTAGCCCGTAATCGTGGTTACCTAAGACTACGTAGAAGGTGAAATCTAAATTGGCATAAGGCAACTCAAATTTACTTTCAAATTGAGAGTCATCTATGGAGTCGACCCCGTCGTCGTAGAAGTTATCCCCAAGATACAAGGCGAACTCACAGCCTCCTTTGGCCTCGCAGACGGTTTTCATGGCGTCGGCTACTTTGAATTGGGTATCGTTTCCTTCGCCACCGTCTCCTAAAACCACGAAGCGAACTATCTTTTGGGCCGGAGTTTCCGGTTGTTGGTTTTCGGTTTGTTGGTTTTCGGTGCCACTCTCAGTGGAGGTCGGGGCTGTGTCGTCCACATCGGTACTAGGGGAATCTT
>CAXGXL010000588.1:0-3085 GCA_964013555.1 uncultured bacterium | reverse complement strand
CTAGCAAAAATCTCTTGCAGTGGATCCCAGGCAAAACAGGCATCGACAAAATGACGCCGGGGCCGAAAAAGCTCAGGAGGCGGCAAGGGCTCCAGAGATATCCCACCTGAATCGCCGCTTCGTTCTTCCCTGCGATAGCGACATCTTATCTGCGGAATCGAGGGTCTCTGATGGTCGATTTGCATCACGTAATCCATCAATGCTCGGGCACTCAAAACAAATGAATAGTCGGCATCTACCCTCCCGCCCTTGACAAAAATTGGTTTGGGTACCCAAGTGACGAGATGCCATCTCAATGCATCGTACCTCGACAAGTCAGACTCCATATCAAGGCTCTCTTCTTCCAATAAGCAAACAATTTCGAAGTTATGGCGTCGGTCCCTCAAACGCCGCAACGGTCCTTCTAAAAGAAGGTCAGATGCATACGTCTGCAAAATAGGCTCTAACCAATTCTCGATAAGGCTTGTTATTGTTTTCTCGATCTGGTCCAAGGAGTACCGTGGTGTTCTGCGAGTCCGAAGAGGGGGCCAAGATGAACTTGGTGGTGAAAACACAAGTTCGGTCGATTTATCCGAGAGCATCTTCACAAAAGGCGATGCTCCTACGAGCCACCTGAATTCGGAATCGTCGAATTGCAAGATATCCCCTGGATTCGCTCGAATGCCTTCGGTCTTCGGAGCCAGCAACTTCAAGTCCTCCAAGAACTGCTCTCGTAATACCGGGTATTCCATACGATTAAATTCAGGAATGTCGGCACACCTCTGCCCTGAAGAATAGGGAACCACCCGGTGTGCTTGGCACATTACCGCCATTTCAAGTAAATATTCGTATCGGTGCCTCGGGAAAACTCGCTCCTGGTGCCAATTACGCCCATGTAATATCAATGGATTGTACGTTGCAAAAACGAGACCCAGTTCGTAACGCCTGAGAATATCAAGAACGGTCTTTTCTTCTACAACTGTGTCAACTTGACACCACACTGAGTGTCTCCCAGAAGTTACCACCACGCCCAATTCAATATCTTCGTCCTCCGAAGGAGTGAAATACAACTCGAAAGGCCCCACTTGCCTCACCTCTGTGCCCGATACTGGGTTCAACGACGAAAAACCCCGCTCCAACAATGTCGTGTTTAGAGGGCTTCCTTTGGGCACAAATACTTGAGCGTCTCTATTTAACTCTCCAATACTCTTGAAGTCTGCATGGTCTGCATGATCGTGGGAAAAGAAAACCGCGTCGGCGCGCGGAAGACGTTCCTTATCGACCTTTCGCTTCGGACAAGAGATGTGATTGGTCTCAAACGGATCAAAAAAAACCGGATCGATATACAAATTGAATCCGTTTAGCTCCACCAAAAGTGAAGCATGACCAATGATCGTAATCCTCATATAAACCCCTTGATTGTTCTCTTATTCGAAAGTCTGATAATCCTACAAAACAAAGGACTTTAAAACCGTAACTGACACTGGAATCACCTTATTTCGAAGCCATCCGGGCATCCTCTCTCGCTCAAAGCTCAAAACCTCATCCCATCAACACCACTACCGGCCCGACAAGATCTCAAGGTCACTTGAGTACTCACGCGCATTGGAAACCGCAAAAAACCAAGACGAGAACGATTGAGACTATTGTGAGTTCAAACACGAACTGTAATGATAACCCGAAAATGGTTATAAAATACACTCTTTACATCACCTCAATCTTCTTTCTAGTCTGCTGTCTCGACGCAACTCCTACCTCCCCACAAGGAACGGATACCTTAACGCCAAGTTCTCCCTCCACCGAAATACCCATCGATGAATTGTCATCTGCAGCCGTTTCACCAAACTGCCAAGAAAACGGCTGCATCCGCTGGGCACTCTTTCTAGGAGATTATCCTGCGCAAACGCTGCGCTCCATCGCTGCCTCCCATGTCATTATTGAAAATGGATACTCTGTCTGGCAAGTTGGATACTGGACCTTTGATCGAGAAACTCGAGCAACCTTCACCATTCCCTTTGACGCACCTGCGCCCTCAAATGGCTGGCCCCTAGCGGTCAACAATCCTGGTAGTGTGGGCGTGGGAGACTCGTGCGCACTTAGTCGTTCAACAGGAGCTGCAGCTCTAGCTGGTTATTTCGGAGCTCGGAGATTTTTTGGAATCACCCTGGACTACCCTGGCTTAGGTTACGAAGGAATCCACCCTTATCTTGTGTCTCAAGTAAACGGTCGGGCAAGTCTCGATGCCCTAAGAGCCGCACATAATTTTGCAGCTCGCTTTTCCATTCCGATCTCGGGCAAGGCGGTCATCACTGGACTTAGTCAAGGAGGGCATACCACTTTTGCCGCCGCATCGATTCAGTCCGAATATGCAAGCGAATTGGATATCCGGGCTTACGCCGTAGTAGGCGCTGCCTCTATGTTTCCACAGCATTGGACTCCCTATATACAAATCCCCGGACATCACCTCGTCTATCATGCCCTACTAACTTATGCATGGAGTTCCTATTACGGACATGCGGGTCCACCCATTTGGGCGGATTCAATAGCCGAGACGGTGCATGAAACCATGGAGGATTATTGCATTGTGTCGGCAACATCCGCGACCCTGGCTGAGAAACTGGGCCTACTACCGGAAGATATTTTCTCTGAACCTTACCTTGAAGCTTATTCAACAGGTTCTTTTGAGAACTTTAATTTCCTCTCACAAGGCTTTGCAGAAAACCAAGTCAAACCCTTTGTTCAAGCGGCACCTATTCGATTCTACCAAGGAGAGCGAGATGCTATTGTTCCCCAAACCGATGCTCAAGAATTGGTCACGACACTCGAGAACAATGGCATGACCATAGACTTTATAATCCTGCCAAACGGGCACCATACCAATATTGCTTTTGGTTTTCTCGGAGTCTATCAAATCGCAACAGAAAATGCGTTAGAGTGGCTTAAATCTAAACTCTGAAGAACTTTTTTTTTCGGTTTTTCTAACCCACAAAGGCTAGTAATGCCGATATTTTTGATATCTCCAAAAATTGAATATCGAGGGTTGCTTTCAAAAGCTATGGATTCATCAATGTACGAAGGCCCGGTAAAATTCATCTAGGTTGGAAAT
>CAXGXL010000587.1:0-3097 GCA_964013555.1 uncultured bacterium | reverse complement strand
AGTCCGTTGGAGTAATTTATAGCCTAGACCTTCCTGGAGAGTTTGTTCCAAACGCGGTGGGTTCTCAAAGGCGATTCTTGATTGTTGCCGATCCTCGAGGTGACTTGCCCCAAGCAAGACGAGAATCAAGTATGGTTCGCGGGGCGCTGGCTCAACAATTTCCTCGTTCTTCATTAGAGGTTCTTGCCGGGGAAAGTGCGACCCTAGAGAACGTAAGAAAGGGGCTATCTCATGCAACTCACTTTCATTACGCGGGTCATGGTTTTTTTCGTAGAGCGGACGGCTGGGACGCATCCCTGCCGCTGGCCGCAGATGGAGAGCTTAGTGTAGCGGATATTTTGGCTTTACCGAGTGTGCCTGTGGAAGTTGTTCTTACCGGCTGCGAAACAGCCCGGACTCAAACGACACTGACGATGGAAACTCTTGGGTTAGCACAGGCCTTTGGTTTGGGGGGGGCGCAAACAATAGTGGCGTCAGTCCGGCCTATTTCCGACACTTTGGGGCGTGAATTTACCAGTTTGTTCTATGAGGAGCGTAACAAAAACCAAGACGTTCGAACCGCTTTTTATAAGACTCAAAGAAAGCTCTTAAATCAATCACCCGGTTTGGATTGGTCGAGTTTCAGACTCATTAGTTCGCATTGAATCATAAAATATTTAATTGAAAGGATGTCTTCTATGAAGTTGCTTATCAAGGAATCCGTAGGGGTTTGTCTTTGTCTACTTGCTGCACTCGCCGCCTGTGGGGATGGAACGACCGCTGAACTCGGAATCACTTTAACAAATACAGCGAGTTCATCGCTCCTCTATGTAGAGCCTGCAATCTCAAACGATGACGCTAAAATGCACTGGCGTTGGATTGGAGACAAGTGGGACCCTGAGATGCCGTGCCCAATTGCAGGCGCTCCGTTTAAGACACGACATCTGTTTTCCGCCAACCCAGATTCTCAGGTGGCAGCCACAACAATTCCCCCTGGACTACGTCGTTTTTGTTTATACGAAGCTCCAGTGAATTACCAATCACCCGAACCGACTCCTTCTCAACTGATTGCTTTATTGGGGCAACCTCTAGGTGGACTGAGTTTACTGCGTTCTATTGAGCCAGACCACCAGTCTGTAGCTCCATTTGCATCCTCTAAAATCAAGGATGTTGTTCAGGCTACGTTTAGCCAAGAACTTGATGAGCATGCCGACCGATTCTCTACTCTCCCAATTCATGTGGGAAATTCTATTTCGACTGGTGACCAAACGCGAATCGCTCTTTTGGACACCGTGCCAACTTTCGAGCCTTTCGAAAACCCCGAAGGTCGCATTAGTAATTCGACCCATGGTCATGGTTTGACAAACATCGCGAAAAATTTGGTTTGCGACGATAGTGCGGAGTGTACGGCCAAGATAAGTACGCAATTGGCAATGCCCTTGATTCGGAACCCGGGAGGTTCTCTTTCGGTTGATACAGTAAGAGGTGGGTATTTCGGTTCTATTGGGTGGTTGGCCGAGGCTCTTCGCAGTGAAGTACGAGCTTGGCGGAATGCGATCGGTTTAAGTGAGGCGAACAACAATCTTGTTATGAGTCTGTCGTTGGGGTGGAGTCCTGATTTCGGCGGCAGTAGCGGCCCGATTTCAAGTTGGCCATTGGATGTTCAAGCTGTTTATGCTGCGGTAGTGGATGCTCATTGCAGGAACGTATTGATCGTTAGTGCAGCAGGAAATTCCACCAATGGCCCTACAGGAAATACGGGACCGATATTACCTGCGGCATGGGAAAAGCGGAATGCACCGACTCACGGGGAGTGCTCTTTGGCACTCGGGCATGATTGGAGTCCGGCCCTTGGATTTTCGACGACCCGCTATAAACCGTTGCTTTTTGCAGCGAGCGGCATCGATTATAAGGGCGACCCTATTGCGATATCACGCGAAGGCGGCCTTGCTAGAATTGCCGGTTATGCCGACCATGCGGTCACTGTTGACGCGAATGGCGACTTTACTGCAACCCTTACAGGAACATCCGTGAGCACGGTCGTTGTCGCAGCAGCAGCAGCGACAGCTTGGTTTTATCGCCCGAACGAGGCGCTTTACACGATCATGCAATACGTTTATCAGGGAGGCAGAACGGTTGGAACTCGAGCCGACTTTTGTCGAAGTTCTGGAACACCCTGCCGTGCTAGGACAAAACGAGCAACGATTTGTGGGGCTGCTCGTCGTGCTTGTCGAAGCACTGGCCCTGGCGGATTTTGCCCCTCCTATTTTGGGAGCTGTTCGTCTTGGAATAGGGCTCCAGCGGCAGTGGGAGCATTGGATTATTCGGGTTTTGACTCTGCGGCCACCGATTTTAATTTTGAATATGCTCTAGCAAGCACTGGGGACCCCGCCTGCGGGACAATCCAGCTAGCGTACTCAAAGGATTACTCATCAAGTAGCGAATGCCCCGACCTTCAATTCTACGGTTCCGGGGCGACTCCATGGACTTCACCGCAGCCAGAAGGTGATCCGTGTCCAAATTGCGTTGGGTACATCAGCAGCGATGAAGTTCGTTTAAGCAATCCTTATGGATTTGGGGGGTACTCCAGTCCAACTTTGTCGGTGACGAATTCTTCGGGTATTACTACTAATTATGGTTTGGGAAGTTTGAGCGGTACGAGTGTAAACGTCTATTTTGGTAGTTCGGTTCTATCGGGTTCTCGAACAATTTCTTTTTCAGGTATTAGTGGTGGCGTTTCATACTCGAGTTCTCTGTACCTCGGCTATTAGCCGCATGCTCTTGATTTCTAAACGTTCAAATGACTAGCGCTCACCTACAGAGAATCTAAGTTAAGCTCTATCCCAACGAATAAAATCCGTTCCTGCATTAATGACTATACTCGCGCTTTTCCTTGTCAGGAAATGTTCGCATTCTGCGAATATCTAGTTGTCTTCGTGGACGTTCTTTGAACTTTGGGGTTCAGTTTGTCTGCGTCAATTACACAATTAAAGAGGAATACAAAATGAGATTAAGAGATTTTAGGCAGATTTTGGGCACGATTGCCCTATTGGCTGTGGGGGTTGCCTGCGGCACCGGTGACTTAAGTGATTCAGAACTAGATATACAAGAGCATAGT
>CAXGXL010000586.1:0-3106 GCA_964013555.1 uncultured bacterium | reverse complement strand
TTCCTCTTTGGGGAAATATTCTTGCTGGGCTACCCCAGACTATTGTTCTACTTCTTCACATCGCCTCAAGGCCAAAGTAGCCTCTTCTTTAGCAATTTGCGCCTTTTCAACGTAGAGTCCATAGCGATAACAAGCGTCCGCATCGCCATTTGTACGGCGTTTGCATTCGTTCAAAATAGACTCTTTTTCCCCAAGGACCCGATTAGCTTGTTTGATTTTTCGCTTCTCTGAGGCACAAACAACCTTTTTTTCAGGAGCCTTTGGAGCAGCAGTAACCGCCTTAGATTCTCGAGGCGCAACTTCACTCGGGCCGGAGTCTTGTTCAGCATTGACATCATTCGCTGGGGGTGCCGCCGCTTTGCCCTCCTTATTATCCTGGGTTTCCTCCGCCTTCAAAGCTTCACCATATTTCATGAGCGCCTTTTTCAAAAACACAGGAGGCTGCCACCGTACGGTGGCAAGACAAGTATGCTCAGTTGGGTCAAACGAAACATCTTGGACTGGCATAGACAAAATCTGCTGATTAACAAAACCATAAAGAAACGAAGCTCCGTCCTCAGCACCAAGAGCCTCAGCGACATCATCCCCTAGATCCTCATGCTCCTGCGCAAACCGATGCGAGACGGCCTTTGCTGCCCGTTGAATTGCAAAGCGGCAAGCCAACGTTTGGCTTTTTCCTATACCCGCAGCCCCTGCCACATAAGCCTCACGCCCGTTCATCTCAATTATTTCGACATGAGTTCCTGATTTCGTGTGGGTACAACCCACCCCAAAAAAAAGGCTTAAAGCGATAATAATATTAATCTTTTTCAAATCACCATTCATTTGCATTGAACACATCCAATCCATTTTGCGTCCCAAGTAAAGCCTTGCATTTGCTCTCAAGACGCCAAAAGTAAGCAACCTATTCGTTTTTGTACCAGAACTTCCCGATCATGGAGCCAACTTAGAATATTGAAACCAACCAATTTGTAGACCGAGGCCGGGGGTGAACTCAACCCGCATCGACCCGTGCGGCCTTTTGTTCACGCATAGATTCTGCTAGGAGATTGCCTATGAAACCAGCCCTCATCTTTTTTGTCTTCGCGGGCTTAGCCAGTTGCAGCCAGCCGCAGACCTCTGAAGTTAAGGCTCTTCCACACCAAGGGCCACCTCCAGCGTGGGTCTTCAAAACAGGGCTCACGGAAACTCGCCTCTGTGGCATTGGAATCGCAGGCCCGGGGTATCCCAAATCCCCTTATCCTAAAGAACTAGCCCGGGAGCGCTCTGTTGAAAACCTCGCTGGTGCACTGGCCACACATGTCTCAGAAGCAATGATCGATCACACGCGCTTCAATTATACGAGCCTCCAAGCAGCCCACCGCCTGGTGGTTGATGAGAACCTTCTTGAAAATGTCTCTCAAAAAGCAAAAACGACTTATTGGTTTGACTCCGCGGGGATTGGCCCATTTCTTCAACCGGGCTTCACCTATGCCCACTCGTGCATCGAAACTCCGAGCGCCGTGGCGGCAATTATCCCATCCCCGCCCTCCATCGGGCACTCGAACACACCAACGACACTTGATCCTAAATTGACTCCACAGTGGCTAAAAAAATCCGGCCGTCAAGGTAAAAACCTTCTATGCGCAATCGGTTTTTCCGGTCCGACATTCTATCCCGACCAAACCTTTTCAAACGTTGTACGAGCCATTCGCCTGCAGCTCAAGGATGATATCCGAACTCTCGTCTCTTCTTACCAAGAAGATAGGGCAAATCGGCATGGCGTTATAATCGAAGCTATAACCGTTGCTTCTACGGAAGCGATCTCTAAAGGAGCGGTTGTCAGCCACTACTGGTACGACAAACTAGGGATCGGCCCATTCACCCAAAAAGAATCAACCTACGGATGGGGCTGCATCTATCCGGTAGACGTGGTCGCCAAAGCTATTGGAGCTGTGCAAAAGAAGCTTCCAGAAGAAAAGCGTCCAGTGCTCCAGAAAGTCCGAAAGCGAGCGCACCGGGCTTTCGAGGAATTAGACAACGAAATCGAAACCCGAACCAATAAAGGTTCGCCTCAAGCTCCTAAATTGTGAGATAGTCAGAGCAACAATCCCACTCGAGAGTGTACTTTATGGCAATTTCAGCAACATCGATATCCAGTAATGACGATTCAGAACAGGTACTTCAGTTAGCCCAGCTCTACTCTTCCGTTCGTTCTGAAATAGCCAAACGGGTGATTGGCCAAAACGAAGTAGTAGAACACCTCCTCATAACTCTCTTCTCAGGGGGGCACGGACTTTTCGTCGGAGTCCCCGGGTTAGCTAAGACGCTTCTAATCAACACACTAGCCGAGTCAATGGAACTGGAATTTAACCGGGTTCAATTCACTCCCGACCTCATGCCTTCAGATATCACCGGCACCGAGATAATAGAGCAGGACGAGTTGGGCAAACGCCACTTCCGATTCGTCAAAGGGCCTATTTTCTGCAATATATTGCTAGCCGACGAAATCAACCGGACGCCTCCAAAAACCCAAGCAGCTCTTCTTCAAAGCATGCAAGAAAAGCAAATTACGGCCAGCGGTCACACCTATCCTCTTGCTCCCCCTTTTCACGTCTTTGCAACCCAAAATCCGATTGAGCAAGAAGGAACCTATCCGCTGCCCGAGGCTCAACTTGATCGCTTCATGATGATGCTCCACGTCGATTACCCCACCGAAGCCGAAGAAATGGAAGTAGTCCGATCTACAACTGGGGTAACACCGGCGGCGGTCGACCGAATCGTGAGTCCCGAGCAACTTTTGAAGTTTCAAGAACTAGTCCTGCGAGTCCCCGTTGCAGATCCGCTGGTCGCCAAAGCCGTGCACTTGGTTCGCCAAACTCGACCAGGAAAGGAGTGCGTCTCGGAGGACGTAAAGCAATACGTCAGTTACGGAGCAGGTCCACGAGCTACCCAACATCTCATTCTAGCCTCCAAAGCGAGAGCCATTCTAAATGGCCGAAGTGCAGTGGACATCGAGGATATTCGCACGTTGGCTCAACCTGTCTTGCGACACCGAATAATAACCAACTTTAACGCTGAAGCCCGCAAAGTGACGGCGGACCAGCTCGTCGAAACGCTTTTGCGA
>CAXGXL010000585.1:0-3106 GCA_964013555.1 uncultured bacterium | reverse complement strand
GTAGAGGGAAATTCACTGCCGGCAAGGCTTTAATTCTGTGAGGGTGACTGGCTCGCTGCGGATTTCTCAATTTTTGTTGGCTGACTAGGGGGCTGTGAAGTAAAATTGAAAAACGTTGATGGAGGAGCATTTTTATGGGGTTGAGTCTACAAAATTTGGGGTATGCTTTTTATTTTCTCATCGCAATCTCGTTTATGTGCTGCTCTTTTGGGAGTCAATCGACTGGGAGGCAAGAAGGGGCGCATCGAAAGGAAGCTCTTCCCTTGGGGGAAAATGCAATTCAAGGGTACCTGTCGTCAATTAAAAATCTTGATCCAACAAAGCTTGGGTTTGATCCAAATCAGGTGGAAATTGAAACCGATAAAGAAAACGCAGTGGCTTTTTTTTCAATAGGCTCAAGAAGGGCTACCGTGTACTACCTTGACATCAATCATGATGGCACCAGAGAATATGTCACTCTCTATTTTGAGGGGGGCTCTCTAAAGACAAGTGGAATCCTAAATGTCGTAACGGCAGGGGGGAAGGTCTTGGACTTCAGCAAGGTGGTTTCCTTAGGGCTTTGGAATCGAGCCGACGGGGACCTTTCTCAGTTTCACTTGTGGCTTGCCCAACCTCCCATTATTCGGAAGGATAACCAATTTGTTCTACGTTACTTGGACAGAAATCCTAGCTTGAAGATTACAGAATATATTTGGAGTAAAGACACCTTTGTTAGGCTAGCGGCTTCACCATAAGAGATGGATTACTTGGTTGGGAAGTACAGGAACGTTCTGTTCTACAATGGGATTCTTTAAGGGATGAATCGCTCTTTTGCCCATAGGGTTTAACCCCACTTTTTCAAGCCGGTATCAATGAGCAATGTCGTTTTCGAAACTATCAAATTATTAAATAACTCAATGAACGGCGACGCACCGTGGAAGACCTTGGACCCCGTGCTGAATATGTGGTTCTCTTGGCTCCCCCTATTCGACTAGATCACAGAATCCCAAAAACCATAATAGAGAAAAACACGGGTGACTAGCATGGGGATTTTCTTCTAGGTTGCTGTGGCGCCGCAGCTAGGTGTTACGAATGTTAACTCTTGTCCAGGTTAGCTGCTCGCTTCAATCTTTTCCTTCACGCCAAGAATGATTGCCGCTCCAAAGCCTATTCTGGCACTACGTGGAATGGTTCCTCGCCACAATTGGCTTATGCTGGTTTGACAAAGTTCTTTGGCTATCTCCTTAGCTTGTGGAGCAGGGGACTTTGGGTCTGTGGCTTGCTGTTTGGTCTTGATGGTATCAAGGGGTTGAGTAATTACACCTGCGGCCGTACCTGCCGTAATTCCCGATAGTAACGTTGCTGCCGATTGGCTTTCTTGAAAAGACTGGGGCAGGTTGGCTTTAACGGAATTGGATAGTCCCAATAAACTCGCGCCATAAAGAGACTCCCGCGCCATGCAAGCACCTAGTCCTCTAAAATGGCCACGTGCTCCTTGCTGATTCAGAGATTTCATGGAGGAGCAAAAGCTTGTACCCGGTCTTAGTTGCTGTTGCGTCATAATTTGTTCAACGGGGGATATAATAACCGAGGCCGTAGCGCCCGCAATTGCACCCACTGAAAATTGCGTAGGTACCGTAGCGGTTTTTGAGTCGCCGCTGGGCGCTATTGAATCCAAAAGCTTGTCATTTACTCCCAGTAATGTTGCATTATAGGGCACGTATCCAGCGGCTAGCGTTCCATAGCCTTTATACAGTTTTGGAAGACTAGATAATTTGGGCTTTGGAAGATCCGCCCCATTTTGTAGTAAGTTCTTAGCCGTTACCAATGGACAATTGATGGTAACCTCTACCAGCCCCGGTACGGTTGTGGCGGCGAATTTCATCATTGCTGGAGAATTCCAATTGGGACTATGGGACTGTTCAGCCGGGGTATTTGCTTGTTGCGGCGAATCTGCATTTTGAATTGTTAGCTTCACAGTGAAGTCCTTTGGGTAAGAATGGCCGGTGGTGCTGGAGAAATATATCGGCATTATCGTCGACGGGCCCCATAGGTTGCTAACAAAGACCGAGTAAGATTGAGAAAAACGACAAATAAGCCTTCAATATCAATATCCTAGGCTTTTTCATCCCCTGTTCACCGTCGTGGCTGTGTAACGGAGGTCACGGAGCGTGAGCGTGATGAGAGCGTGAAGCGTGATGAAGCAGGAACTAGAGCGGAGCGTGGAGCGTGATGAAGCAGGAACTAGGACGACACTCCTTAACTCCCCAATATTAATAGCTTTCTTAATATGGAACTAGTTCCTGCTTCATTACTGCTTACTGCTTACTGCTCATTACTGCTCTGCTTCCTTACTTCCTTAGTTCCGTTACTTCCCTGCTTCATTACTTCTCTTCTTTACTTCTTACTTCTCATTAACTCCTGATATTTTTTCTACATCCGTAGAATACGAACGGATACTTTCACGAATCGGAGCAGGAACACACCGCCCTCTATGGCCTAAGGTCAGGGTCCAACATCTGAAAAAAAGAGGTTTTTTATAGAACAAGAGAACCTGGCACGACACCTGCACATCTTTAATTATCACAACTATCCAAAGGAAAAACCGTGTCATTAACCACTCAAAACCAAAATCGAATTCGAGTCAGTTTTCAATTGGCCATGTTTACACAAGGGTTGCTGATATCCATTGCTGGAATCGCTTGTATTTACATGGCCCACGCGAACCTGGAATTGCATGCCGTCAGTTCGGCTACAGCGGTAGGCGCCTGGGGAATTTGGTTCTTCGGCTTTTCTACTCATGCCAACCATTCACCAGAATTAAGTAGAACTGTGAACCAAAGATAACATTCAATCTAATTGGTAACTGACAAACTCTGAATCGAGTTGCTACTTCATCCGTTCTCGTTTTGAGTGACTAGGGAATTCAAACTGCGAAAAACTCTCGAATCATTTCTATTAATCCGTTTTCGAGCAGAGTTTAAGCCCCACGTTTGCCGGTTTTGTGCAGGTGTTATGAACAAGAAAACAATCTGAAATACATCTCTGGCTTGATTGCGGTTCGCAACCCGAACAAATCCAATAAGTCGACAAACTTGCTCAATACTATTTGCTTTAAGCAGCTTCC
>CAXGXL010000584.1:0-3107 GCA_964013555.1 uncultured bacterium | reverse complement strand
CTGAACACAAAGCCAAAGCGGTACTCCGCGCCGCTCAGTGGGCCACGTCCCCAGACGCCTCTTGGTAGATAACTTGGTTAGGGTGCCCAAAACCGATAGGATAAAATTATGCCTGCCGTAACTACTGTGTATAGAAACGTTCGAGGCCTTCGAACAGCTATCAAAGACATGTCTAGGATGCGCCATATTGCCAGCGTTTTGACCAAACACGGTTTCGGATGGGTAATTACGAAACTCAACCTCGCCGATACCGTTGGCATTAAGAACATTATGGATTACCGAGATTCGGAAGAGAATCTCTACTCTACGGCCAAGCGTATTCGGATGGCGATAGAAGACCTGGGACCAACCTTTATCAAACTAGGCCAGATTCTCTCGACGCGAGCCGATTTACTGCCCGAAGACATCATCGAGCAACTGCAGTATCTACAAGACGACGTTCCACCTCTTGAACTGACCGAGATTGAGTCACAAATCGAAAGCCAACTAGACAAATCCATTAGTGAGCTCTTCGAGCACTTTAACCCTGAGCCACTGGCATGTGCTTCCATCGCCCAAGTACATCGGGCAATTTTGCATGACGGTTCCAAAGTAGTCGTAAAAGTGCAACGCCCCAATCTCCGCCCCCAAATAGAAAGCGACTTGAATATCCTTCATTTTCTCGCCGCCCAGGCTGCTGAACTGATCCCAGAGCTCCAATTAGTGGATCCAGTTGGTGTGGTTTCCGAGTTCGATAAAGCCCTCCGTAAAGAAATGGATTTCACTATTGAACGCACCAACATCGAGCGGTTTCAAAACTCGTTCCGTGACTTTGAAGGCGTCCATATTCCAATAATTTACCCTGAATATTGCACCCCTGCTGTTTTAACCATGGAATTTGTCGATGGAGTAAAAATTACCCAAGCAGTCGAAAAATTGGGTGCAGATCCCTATGCGCTCGCTCCGACAATGCTCAAAGCTCTCTTTAAAATGATACTGAAAGACGGATTCTTTCATGGAGACCTCCACCCGGGCAATATACTAATTCGAGACGACTTAACCATCACTCTTATTGATTTCGGCTTAGTCGGCCGGATGCTTCCCGGACAACGTGATCGCATAATCGAACTAATAGGCGCTCTTCATCGCGAAGACTACGAAATGGTCGCGCGGGTCGTTTTCGAACTAGGTACCAAGGTTCCTGGCGTCTCCTACGATTTTGATGCTTTCCAATCCGATGTCACAGAAATCATGGAAACTCACTTCACCGGAAAAACTCTCGCTGGTATTGAGTTTCAATCGTTTTTCCAAGATCTAGCAGCTGGTGCAATTCGGCATCAACTAAGACTACCTCCTACCTACACTATGGTGTTCAAAGCCATGATGACCGTCGAAGGGATTGGAAAAACCCTGATTCCCGATGTAGATCTGGTCGAAGAAGCCCGTCCCTTCGTGGCGGAAATGATGGCAGAAAAGTACAACCCGAAACGGCTTCTGCAGCAGTCCATTCAACTTGCCTCTACGGCTAGCCGAGTTTTCAACGAACTGTCCCAAACAGCCCCTCAATTGCTAAAGGACATCGAACGGGGTCGGCTTGCATTTAAAGTAGACCTCACTCACGCCGAGGAGATGTTACGGCAGCAACGGCGTTCGACCCGCCTCCAAGCCCAAGCTCTCGTCGTAGCATCCACCTTGATTTCTGGAACCATCGCACTCAATTTTCCTGGCCAAACAGTTTTTGGAATCAATGCTCTATCGTTCGGCGCATTTTGCGTCACCGGATTCTTTGGAATACCACTCTTGCTCAGCCTTATGCGGAGTGATTGAGACACCTAATGATAATACCCAGCGCGGTTTCCCTGAGGGCAACCTACTTCTTTTTTTTCGGTTCTTTGGGCTCGCTCCTGCCTTTTTTGTCGATTCTACTTAGTGAGCGCGGCATCACCCCCACAGATATAGGTATTATAGTTATGGTTCTACCCGCCTCCAATTTACTATTCCCCCCCCTTTGGGGGATACTTGCCGATGCTACCGGGTCAAGACTTCTTATTTTGCGAATCGCCTTGCTAGGAAGCTGTGGGTTTCTTCTACTACTAATTCCCCACTTTACATTCTGGACGACCATGGCGGTGATGGTGGGATTTGGTCTCTTTCGGTCCCCTCTCACCTCATTATTAGATGCGATAACCCACGCCCATCTAGAAAAACGCTTGGGCGACTTTGGCAGGTATCGATTATGGGGATCGCTGGGGTTTCTGATCGCTGCAGCTGGTTTCGGGCATTTGCGAGATACCATGAGCGAAGCAGCCACACTGGCTACCACAGGGGCCCTGCTTTTAACTTGCTGCTTATCCACTCTCTTGCTCAAATCCACTCCCTTAAATGCCGGGGCAACCCCTCGAGTATTCAGCGAGGCCATAGAATACCTACGTAATCCTGCCATTCAACGTTTCGCCGCGGGGATTGCTATTTACTACCTGGCGCATTCAGTTTTCGATGCCTACATGGGCCTGCATCTAAAATCGTTGGGCTATTCTGATTCTTTCGTAGGTTTGGCTTGGGCCTTTGGAGTTGCTGTAGAAGTGGCAGTAATGGCTTTTTCACGTCAGATCTTCCAACAATTTAGACCAAGTACAATCATGTGCCTCTCCGCCCTTGCTGCTGTGGTCCGGTGGGCACTTCTTAGCGTGGTCACCTCCCAAGCCGGAATATTGCTCCAACAACCGCTGCATGCGCTTACCTTTGGGATGTGGTATCTCGGTTGCGCCAAATGGATCCAATCGCGGGCCCCAAAGCACCTCAGAGCCTCTTTGCAGAGCATTATGATTTCCAGTATGGGCTTAGGGATGCTCGGGGGATATCTAATTGGCGGTCGCTCTTACGAATTGTATGGAGGGTTCTTCCTCTTTGGTGCATCAGCCGTCGTGGCCTTTGTGGCTTTTTCACTTTTTGTCTCCCTCCGAAAAACTGAACTCAATTTGGGAAGTTAATTTCACAAAATGAATTGCTCTCTTATCAACAACCCCGTAGACATCTATCAGCCCATCCAAGAGTAGAGAAATTGGCAATGATTTTATTGATCGACAACTACGACTCCTTCACGTACAACCTCTACCAACTCTTGGCTG
>CAXGXL010000583.1:0-3114 GCA_964013555.1 uncultured bacterium | reverse complement strand
TCGCAGGAGCCCAATATGTTGCGAGATATTTAGTCAAACCGATCAATCCAGCTTTCACAACAGAGTATGTAACTGGCTTTACTGGAGGTGATGAACCCATAAAATCTTCATCGACGTAAATTCGTTGATCCGGACTGATAATGCCTAGGTCAGAACTCATATTCAATATAACGCCTTTTTTATTTTCTAGCATAGCCAAACCAAATCGTTGAGAGCATAAAAATGCTCCGGTTAATCCAACATTGATATCAGCCCACCATTGATCTACTCCAAAAGTCTCCAAACGTGACATTTGGTCTAATTGGCCTTCAGCTTTTGGATTATTCGCAGCGTTGTTAATTAAAACATCGATACGACCAAATCGCGACATTATACTATTGCATGTATTATCTACCTCCTGTGGGGAGGTGATATCACAAGTGAGCGCATTTTCTACCTCAACAATTCCCTTCGATACGGCGTTTTCTAATCCGGCCTTATCAATATCGAGCAGTATAGGAACAGCACCCAATTCCTGGACTACCGCAGCATGTTGCAAACCGAGTAGGCCCGCTCCACCAGTTATAACGGCTACGCGCTCGGAGAGATCAAATAACGCTTGTATTCGTCCGATTGAACGATGTGTCTCATTCTCTGCGGACATAAAAAATTATGGCTCCTTATTCGAAAATTTATCTAGCGCTACGTAATTGACCACCGTCAACTACCCAAACCGAGCCGGATACGAAACTTGAACGATCCGAGGCTAGAAAAACTAATACATTTGCAATTTCTTCCGGTGTAGCAAAGCGCCTCAGCGCAACCTCTTGTTCGATGTAGGATTCAGTCAATTCAGGCTCCTCTTCAAGCTTCCTCGCCCAGGTACCACCTGGAAACAGCACATTCCCTGGTGCTATTGCATTCACCCTCACTCCAGTATGCCCTACTTGTCTAGCGTAACTCTTCATTGCCATTAAAAGCCCGGCTTTAGCGGTTGCATATGGAGTGGGTGCACCCATTTCTTCGATACCCGCTATGGATGTCACAAAAGTAATACTACCTTCGCCTCTATTTTCTAATCGGTGCAAAGCTTCACTTGCGAGGCGTGTAGATGCTAATAAATTTTCATTTAAAGCCGTCAACCAATCGTCGCTTGTAAGACGAATTCCTTTTGGGCCTGTTCCATTCCCGATATTTGCAACTACGCTAAAGATATTGCCAAAGTTTTGTTCCACCTCGTCAAGGGCAGGAATTAGCACAGACGTATCAGAGAGGTCGCCACAAATGGGATAAACTCGTTTGTCTCCGAACTCTATTGAAAGCGCGTCCGAGGCATCGAGAAGTTTACCGCGGTCCCGTCCCGATAGAACAACTTTTGCGCCTTCTTGCAAGAAACCCTTGGCCGTTGCGTAACCAATACCGCGACTCGATCCGGCTAAGAAAACAACCTTATCATTTAATGCTAACCTCACTTTAGAAACTATTCCTATACTGATCTACATTCCGTGAACAATTTACGCATCAGTGTTGCATTAGCATCCGCAAGTTTCACTTCACAACCATCGGTGCCCCTGGCCGCTTGTAACACCAGCCAACGATCAAAACCTTCACGTTCTAATAAATTGACACACAACGCCAAGTCAGCAGCCCCGTCTCCCAGTCGTACACTTGCCCCACCGATCCGTCGGTCTTTTACATGCAGACTACCTAATCTCCCCGAAAAAGCTTCAAATTCCTCATTGGGACAGAAACCTAAAGAGGCGCTATTCCCAATATCGTAATTCATCTTTAAGCATGGACTAGGTGCGTACAGGAGGAATTCTTTAATGGTTGCCGGAGCCCAGTCAGTTTCGAGGTGTAATTCGACATTTGCCGATTCTGCTTCGGACAGTAAGGGTGACAAAGCTTTACGAAGAGTTATTATTTCTTCGTCAGTCGAAATTGAAGACTGATCTACAAATGGCAAAATAATATAAGTAATTCTAAGAAGTTCAGCCCGACGAATTAGCCACGCTAAATGTTCTAAAACACCGTGGTCAATTCTGTCACCTTTGACCAGCTTCTTTTCCATAAAATAGTCTGCACAAATCGACCAAACACCAACACCGGTGCTCTGAGAAAGGCGTAATATCTTCTCTATACCGTCGTCGCTGGCTAAAGGGTTATCGCGATGTCCCGCAAAATCGTAAACCCATTCTATTGCGTCGATACCGGCTTCGGCTGCTAAAGAAAATTCTTGATGCCACTTATTAATTGGAAATGCCTGGAAAGCACCGTTGGGCGGCAATAAACGACCTTGCATAATTGCTATTGGCGGCAGCAATTTAGTAGCCATAAGCCTACATTTCCTGAACTAATTCTAAATAAACCCCGTCAGGGTCACGGCAGAATGCGAGTTTTACCTTTCCATCCGGTGACGTCTTGGGGGATGTGATGAATTCTATCCCCTTCTCTAAAAGCTCAAGATAGAGTTTATCTATATTATCGACTGTGAGCGCGACATGGGTGGGGCCGGGTCCCATTAATCCTACCGTCTGACCCGCCGTTCCAATTCTTGGGTTACGGAATTCTAAAAGCTCAATCATTCCAGAGTCCGATCCACGAATCTTCACTGTACGGGCACATGCCCCGGGCAAACCAAGAATCGTCTCCAAATATTCACCGCCTTCACACCGATCATCTATGACGTCGAAACCCAAATAATCACAATAAAATATTATGGATTTTTCAACGTCCTGCACAACAATACCGCTGTGTCTAAGGCAAGTCATCCAACGCCTTCATAAAAACCGTCAACAACTTCTTCTACGGCCTGTTCAATTACGCTCAATCCTTCGATAAGTGCATCATCCGGGATTGTCAAAGGTGGCCCAAACTTGATTGATTCTCTTCCCGTTTGTACCGGTAGAACACCGTTGGACAAGGCAACTTCGCAAATACTCGTCGCGGAATAAGGATCAGGTTTTCCCGTTTTCTCATCTGTGAAAATTAAAGAACCTACCAATCCCTTTCCATATACACCTGAAATATGCTGCGGGAATCGACTCCGAATACGATTAAGTCCCTCGAATAAAATCTTTCCCTTACGAGCAGCAGCCGTAATGAGTTTTTTCGAGTCAATCTCTTTGAGTACCG
>CAXGXL010000582.1:0-3125 GCA_964013555.1 uncultured bacterium | reverse complement strand
AGTCGCTTCCGTTGACCACTTTTCGGTGTCGACTAAGATCAACGCCCCCACTCAGCCCCAAGGTGCCTCCAAGAGACGTGCCCATAATGTTCTTTAGAACAAGCCCACCTTGCCCTTCCGTAGACACACGCATGTCGTCTCTTTTGATACCCAATCTTCCATTGACTCCAACTCGGTCTTCACTCGGCTTTATCGCCCCACGAAGCTCGAATTCGAGACGGCGATGGTTCGACTCAGCCAGGACCCTGCCGCCGCCGACTATTTCCCGGTTTTCTCCCAATCTAGTCTCCGCATTGATTTCGACCCGGCTGTTTCTTGCGGACCCACTGAGAGCAGCGTCGACACGGTGTCTATCATCCGAGCCAAAGTTCCTATGCACTCTACCTTCTCCGTGAAACCCAATCGCCTCACTATAGCCAACACTCAGCCTCTCACCTCCCTCCTCCCTGGTGGAGCTATGGATTCCATTAACCGACCAACCGTTCTCATCTCTGGACAACCGAGCTGAGGACGAGCTACCTCCTACGGATGTGCGACTGTAGCCCGCACTTCCCTCAAAACGTCCATCCACTCCCCGCTCGAGTTCCGCATTCAATTCATGAGCGGTCCTATCAACTCCGCGGTAACGGCCCCCACCCGCCACATGACCCGAGCCATCCTCACGCACACTCAAGCTTGCATTGGCTCTAATCGCCCCCTCGCTGAGTTCACCGGACACCACCGCCCGCCGGACACCGTTACTGGCTTCGTCGACGCGAACCCGACCTAGGTATTCGCCTCCACCACTTGTGCGACTCCCCCGGCTAGCCTCCAAATGACGTTCTCCACGGCTATTTCCGCCGAAGCTAAGTCCGCTATGGTCACCGTTTGAATGTCGAGAATTATATTCAAATTCACCAAGCCGGTTTAAAACACTGCCATTGGGGCCTAGGCGCTCCCGGTACACCACACCACTTCGATAAGTCCCTCCCTCTTCGCCATCCACCAGCGCCGCGATATTCGCCCCTCTACGCCCGTTCGCGACACTTACTCCTGCCTCCCCACGAAGGCTCTCATTCAATCGATAGGTTCCACTCCCGCGGCCGCGGTATTCTCCATCCGTCCCTAGACGCACCCTGCCGGTAACGCTCGCATCCGAGCCGAGCCGTGCCGTACCACTTCCACTTAATGAACCGCTCGCCCGTCCATTCGATAAGAGAAACGTCTCCTCTGTACGCCAATCACCACCGGCGTGGCGTCCGCTGTAATCCACCCCGAGCCCGTTCCGCTCGCTATATTCGACCCGCGCATTCTCCATACGACCGCTATGCGGTTGGTTCGTAAACGATACGCTAGCGTGATTTCCCCGGTTCGGGTCCGCACCAACACCTGCGTCAATATGGGTATTCACCCCCATTCGATGGCGCAAGCCAGCTTCAACTCTGACCAACTCAGGATTCAGCTCTCGGCCATCATAAACTCTCCCACCAACTTCACCCCGAAGAGTCGTCCCGCTAGAGAAATTATGAGACCCGCCGACATTGCCATCGATCCGTCCGGAATCTTCATCGAAATCGGTGCCCAAATAAACGTCACCGCCACCGTATCGATACCCAGCGCCGAGCGTGCCACTGCGCTCACCTCGGTCGTCCGTTCGTATATTCCAATCGTATCGGTGAGTCCCATTATCGAAGCGAGCCCTGTCGCCTCCTGGTCCGACTCTTCGCTCCGAAACCCTAGTACCCCGTGTGCCTCTTTCGCTACCCGAGGTCGACGGCCCCACCCCAATGATCCGCGCCGAATTTTCGGCCAACCCTTCAGCTCCAACCGTTCCTCCTGGTTGGGAGGCGCCATTGAGCTCGCTATCCCCAGAGTTACCTAGTCCATGGCCTTCAATCGGCGCACGCAAAGAATGGTTTCGAGTACTCGCCCCTCCAGAAAATCGTGGTGGCACTGGACAATCCTTTCGAATTATCAAGCTGTGGGCAAGCAACTTGGTGTCTCAATTATCGGCGTGATTCACCGAGTGTTGCGTCTATTTTCAAGAAAAAGAAGACACCGCTAAACCACTGTATTAACGGCACATTTCAAGCCTACACACTTGAATGCACCTTTTTTTTTACAATACTTACTGAATCTTTGTATCGAGCCTGTCATCAGGAGTCAGCGCGCGTATTTAGGTGGGCAATGCAGCCTACCCCACTAAGAGCAGAGCACCAAGAGCCTGTGGTAGTTTTCTCCATTTCGCGTGGAATATTGGATCTCCCCCCAAAGCTTATCCCCGCGTCCTTTAAAAAAAACTAGTTCACCGAACCTCCCTCGCCGGGCTAGATACTGCTCTCTCCTTTTTGGCGAGAATTCGTTCGATTCGACGCTCCAAATTCCCCTCCGGCTCCGTCCCCGTGGCCCTTTTGGCATGCCACAGAGCCTTTGTATAAGAAGCGAACTGATGTTCATATAATTTAGCGAGCATCAAATGGGCCTGCCCTTGCCTGAGCGCAGGAATTACATTCAACCCGATAGCCTGCCTCAACCACGCTTCAGCCTCCTCAAACTCCCCGCTCCGTCGTAGAATCGTCGCACCAAGTATAAAAGCGTCCCACTTCCAGCTCGTATCAATCTCGCTTTCGCAGACCGCTCTCAAAAGCATCAACGCGGCCTCAGAATCTTGCATTCGCATTTTCAGCTGCGCCACCGCCAGCTGGACGCGTGCGTCGATCTCCCCAGCCGACATGTAGACGTAACCGTGAAGCACTCCCAAAAAGGCACTCATCGTCACAATATCGTGCCTATTATGCTCTACCACCTCGGTCAAAAGGCCACCATCGCCCGTGCGCAGAAAGCGAAAAAAACGTTCGGGAATGTCGGCCCCCGGAATATCCCCTACGCGGTAAAAATGCAGCACTTCTCTTTCTAGGATAGTTAACTTAGTCTGCGCCAACCGATATTTCAGGACACGTCGCGCTGCATGCAATAAATCGAAATGAGGCGGCAAAGAAGGAACCTCGACTCGGTTCATCACGAAGCGTGTTCGCAATAAAGGCCAATCGTAGCTTTTACCATTAAAGCTAACCAAAGACGTCGCTTCAGCAATTTTCTGACCAAGGTACTGAAGGAGCGGCTTCTCTTCTCCCAACTGAGTTAAG
>CAXGXL010000581.1:0-3137 GCA_964013555.1 uncultured bacterium | reverse complement strand
CGCATAGGCGCGCTAAAGCTTCGGTAACGCACAATGTTCTCGGCACAGTCGTGGCTAGCCTTGTTGGCGCAAGGAGCAGGAAGTACTTCACCTATCGATTGATGAGCTTCCCAAAACATCAATACTCTTTCTCCCTGGGCTCCGAGCATTTTGCGGCCTAGGGTCCAAGAAGTGTCTCTCCAGGTAGATTCTCCATTGACCAAACCAATCAATTGGACCTGCAATCGACGATCTTGAGTGGAACCACTTGGGAAGCTGTGTCCTGCGATTCTATTCCAAAGTTGCAATTCGACCGTGGTTTCGCTGGCTCTTTCTTGCACGCAGAGGCGGGCTCCTACCACCGGGTCCAAGGAGGCCTGTACGGCGAATTTTTGGGCCCGGGTCTCAGGAAAAGGCGTTAAAGCCAGATCTACAGCGGGCATAGCATGACTGTGAATGGTTCTGATTGGCGCATCTTCTAGATTTGCTACCTTTCCGAGATAGCCGGGAAGATGGCAATCGCCGCAGGTCGTTGCTGAGGCGGCGTAAGAAGATGTTTCCCATTCTGCGAATGTACGTTCCAGATGGTGTCCCGAAGGTACCACGACGTCATGACAAACACCGCACATGCGGGCGGAGCTGGGATGCCCCGAGTCGAGAAGAGGAGAATACCGAGAGCCGTGCGCGTCGGTAGGGAGCGGGTCGTGGATGGGCCCAGCTAAAATACCATCTAATTGCACATTGAGGGGATTGTTGTGTTTGGCATGACCAGCGTCAATCACAGAGTGACAAAAGGCACAGGTGACTCCTTGCAGATGGGATGGCACTGCCTCTAAGTTAAGCCCGTCGAATGTTTGTCCAAGCGCAAGGGCTAAGGGGGCGTGGCATTGGACACAGAAAGCTCCAAGCTCGCCCCCAGTTTCTCGCTGACCTCTTTGGTTCATTGCCAAAAAGATTGGATCAGTAGAGGCGTAGGCGTGCATGCTTCCCGACCATTCTCGATAATGTTCGGGATGGCACCCTGCACAGGTCTCGGGTTTCAATAGATTTTCTAGGTTAGCGTCTAGGTGGTCGGTTTGGGCCGGGTTGTCGGTACACGCGAACAACCATAGGCACATAATTGTAATCAAACGGTTTTGCTTATCCTTCAACACAGACCTCTACCGGGACCAGAGCTTTCGATGGCCAGGCTCCTTAACGGGTTGGGACAAAGGTTACCATAGGATGGTGGCCTTTTCTGATGGAGATGGGAGTGTGGCGTTAGGATCTTGGTTCTTAGAACCAGTGAATCTACTATGAACACGCGTTGAAATAGACATGGGACTGTTAAAATCGCAAAGCGTTCAAAGGGGCTACTGGGCAGAACCACAAAGAGAGGTAGGCGACGTTTTTAAAAAGGCCCGAAACGCCTTTGGGAAATAATGGCAGAATTTTTCGGGTGTTGCAGAGGCCCCGTTTCTGGATGAGATTCTAACCCTGGCAGCGGCGGGGTAAATGGGTTACGTGTCAACGGTGAGTACTTCTCCCATAAAAAAATCCACCTTCCGAGCTTGCGCTCGAGATCTCTTGAAGCTGGCTATGCCGATTGTTTTGATTCAGATTAGTCTTCATCTGGCTGGCTTTGTGGATACGGTGTTGATCGGCAAAGTGGGGGAGCTTGAGCTTGCGGCTACCGGGCTGGGATCCAGTCTCTTTTTCTTCGCCTCGTTGTTTGGGATGGGGATTGTCCTGGGACTCGATCCCATGGCCAGTCAGGCATTCGGTGGTGGAAACCCGAGGGATGCTCGGGTTGGGCTCTGGCAAGGGTTTTATTTAGCTGTATTGGTGGGGGTGCCCATTTCTATTGGGTATCTAGCCCTGGGATTCGGGCTGGAACTAGCCGGGGTGGTCCCAGAGGTGGCCGAAGAAACCCGCCTCTATGTGTTGGCCCGGACGCCTGCGGTTGTGCCCATTATCATCATCACCGCTGCCCGTAGTTATTTGCAGGCAGCTCATGTAACTCGCCCGATTATTGAAGCCTCTATCATTGCGAATGTGATTAATTTTGTTGCCGACTGGATTCTTATCTACGGGGATGAAGGCTTATTGGATTTAGGTTTACCGGCTCTCGGGATCAAGCCTCAAGGGGTATGGGGTGTGGGCTGCGCTAGCACCATTACTGCTTTGATTCAGATGGGGATCATGCTGCGGGCGGTGCAAAAAATTCCCTTAGAGCCGGGGGAGGGCTCCGTGCGAAGGATACGCTGGGACTTAATGAAAAAGCTCTGGCGGGTGGGACTACCGGTTGGCTTGCACATGCTAGCGGAAGTTGGTTTTTTTGCGCTGGTGCAAGTACTAATGGGGGGCTTGGGATCTTTGGCGACAGCCGCACATCAAGCCGCGTTGACCCTGGCTAGCCTTACTTTTTCGGCGTGTCTTGGAATTGGATCGGCCACGAGTGTGCAGGTGGGGCGCGGAATCGGGGAAAATGACCCTGAAAAAGTTCGATACTCGAGCTACTCCGGAATTATCTTTGGAGTTGGTTTTATGAGTTTGACGGCTGTGGTGATGTGGATCTTTCCTAAAGAGTTGATTGGTCTGATCTCTCCAGAACTTCAGGTTATAGAGTTGGGTTCTACGCTATTGGTGGTCGCAGGATTTTTTCAGATAGTAGATGCGGTTCAAGCCATTACCGCCGGTTCTCTGCGGGGAGCCGCTAGAACCCGCGAAACGTTTATTGTCAATTTATTTGGCCATTGGACGGTAGGACTGCCAGTGGGCTACGTGCTTTGCTATACCCTGGGAATGGGACCAGAAGGACTTTGGTGGGGGCTTACCACCGGGCTCGGTGTGGTGGCTTTGATTTTGAGCTTCTTTATGGTTCGAATGGTTCGCATGCCTCTTCAATCCATTTGAACTATTATTGGCCTGCTTTATATGTATTGCATCGGGAGCGGGGGATGAAGTCCTACTAGAGGTGCCCAACCTTTTATGTACGTATTCCAGGCTTCATGGTGTGAAACTTCTATTTTGCTCTGCCGCGCCGGCAGGTGGTTTAGTTATTCTTCGACTGCAGTGCGACGAAGAGGTAAGGATTTTAAGAAAGAAATCGATTGCCTGAGAGGGATTGAGACCTTGGCCTAGTTAGGTAGAAGCTCAGGATAAGCAAGAGGAAGAGT
>CAXGXL010000580.1:0-3156 GCA_964013555.1 uncultured bacterium | reverse complement strand
GAAAGCTGACCATTGGAGGGGAAAAATGGGGCCTGCGACTTTTCTGCTGGTTAGAGATCTAAGCAAAGCGTATCCAGGTAAACGGGCAGCGCATGGGGCCGAGTTTGTTGTATACGATCCGTCAAAAGTAACGGTTGAAGGTAGTTCTTTGATCGGAAAGTGACAACGGGGGTGCCACTTTTCTTGGCTCTTTGGCTTTAAGCAAGGACGCAATCGGGCCACCCATTGGACCGAATCTTGAGCGTAACGGTGTTTTTGGCTTGGGGAAAAAGATCTTAGCAGGGGCGGGCCGACTCATCCCAATATCTGAAATTTGGACTTTAGGTTTTAGGTTGCCCATCGTTTCGGTTGCTCTATTGAGGTGGTGGAAAGAGTGTGTCGTTGATAGCTGCGCCGAAGATCGGTGAAAAATTTTGAATCTGACTCAAATCTTTGATTTGTCGTGAAAATACCAGCACCCCAACTTCTTTGGGGCGGGGTTGAAAAACGATAGCGCTTTCCAGAAAGGGCTTGTCGATGTCATTGAGGGGCACGAATAGAACTAGCTCGCAGTTGGGGAGTGTCAGGTTGGCATCCCAGCCAGACCAGTTCGTTATGATGCCGGGCCGTCCAAAGGTACGTTTCCAAAAGCCGGGAATAGCACTGGCTTGCCCATCGGCATTTGGGGCTCGCTGGTAAAGTCCCTTCTTGCCTTGGCCCTGGGCGTATCTAATTTTCTCTGGTTTGTCGAAATCACCTTCGAAAAAGAGAATACCCGATTCATAGTTACCCGCAAGTAACTCACCGGTGGATTGCCCCATGGTGTCTACAGTGAAATTCAAACGCCCACGGAAATTGACGGCCATATACAAAGAAGTGAGTCCCATCAAATCGGAGAGAGTAGTGCAGAGAATGTCGTTAGTGGACACAAAGGCGGAAGTGGATTGGCCTGCTTGCAATCGAAATTTTCTTTTTTCGTCTTCGATAGCCTGCACGTTTAGATTAAAAAAATATGCTTTGGGGCGGGGCAGGAAAAGGTGTTTTCCGAGGGTATTGAGAATACCGGGGAGCGAAAAATCAAGAATAGATTTTTCTTTTTCACCGAGAACCGCTGCGAGTTTTTCATCAAAACTATGATCTCTTTTGGGGTCCATTGCGAGAGCTGGTTTTGCAGATAATACCATATTTCCTATGGCATAACCGGTGTAGCCGTCGGCAATGATGTGCGAGATGGCAATGTGAACGGCAAAGTTCTCTTTGTCCACTTCAATCAAAGTGACTGAAAAAAGAGGCAGGTTGTTTTTTAGACATACGTTCCCCACCGGTACCGCGTAGGGAGATCTCAAGAGAATGCGAGAGAGTTCAGCGTAGGATTGGTTTGAATGCACTTTGCTTTTGAGTTCTGCGGGAGTAACATGAAAAATGCTACTCGTATCCGAATCGATAGCTTTTAGCTCGTCACTAAGGGCTTCATCACTCCAGCCTAAGCAAACACCAAAACCTTTTGATGTCTTATAAAGCCGTCCGACGAGCCAAGGATTAAGCTCTAATACTTCCTTCAGCCTAATTTGGATAGCCGCTTTAGCATCCAGTACTGCTCCCCTAAAAAATGCAAGGACGTTGCCCGAGGGCATTCCGGCCATCCAGGGCTTGCTGCTTTCGATCTTAAGGAGAAGGGTTTCGTGGTCCATGTTTGTATAGGTATCAAAAACGTAACTTTCCAGGCAAGTTCAAACATCTTGAGTGCCATGGTACAGAAGAGATTCGCTAGGAATGGTAGGAGGTCGTGTGTGAGGTTACATCCAGACTATGGGAGCGAGTAGGCCGTACAATTACAACGATTGGCCTTTTGGTCGAAGTCCGGTGTGCAGACTCTTCGTACATTGATTAATTACCTGGTTCTCGAAGAGGTCCATGTTGCGGTCGGTATTGACTATTTTTTGTCCCTTCCTGATTACCTAGTGACCAGCTTTTCTAAGTATCTCGTTTCGTCTTGGTCTTCATTTGTTTGTGTTAAAATGAGAATCTTGGTCGTCTTTGATAGTCCAATTTTATTCGGTGTAACTCTTCGATCTCATCAAGATTTATTCGATGCTCTGTATGCCCATATCAATCAGCCGCACCTTTTTGAGGCTGGTGAGTGGCAAAAGCATTGGGGCGATGGCCAGCTTTTTGGTCCTTCTTTTGATTTGGCTTATCACAAGGGAGGTGGTGATGAACCGCATCTGCAGCGAGCTCTGGTGACCTTAGAGAAAAACCAGGCTTTAGTGATGAAAGCTGCGGCCGATCTTCTTGGCCACATTGGCAATTTTGAGTCGGTTTCTATGGCCTTGCTGAGCCTCTTAGAGGCGGGAAATTATCTTGGGGATTCCAGTGCTTATAGGGAGGCTAGCGATGAGCTGATTCGAGGGCTGGATTCGGTTTCTCTTCTTTATAACGACTATCTTGAGTTGTCAGTGGGCGAGTTTGCAAGCGATTCCTACGGGCCTACCACGATGACCGCCTTTTTAGCCACAGTTCATTTGGAGCGTGTGGATGGGTATCCCGACGAAAAAAAGAGGCACCATCTCGAACGAGCTGATGAAATTCTCAGTCGAATTCATGAAGAGGTTTGGGATGAGAAACAAGGGCTCTATCGTTTTGCGCCAGGTGATAATCGGGCTATGCTTTATCCGAATCCGACAATGATGGGGGTGTTGGCTCGTGCTTATTACTTGACGGGAAAGTTGGTTTATAAAGAACGCTTTGAGTTGATTTACCGGGGCATTCAGGTGTTGAAAGCAAGTGATGGTGACTATTATCGATCTCCCTACAGTCAAGCGAGAATGGGAGCGACTGACGACAACTACGCCACTCATTCAAGTCAAAATTATCTTATGTAGGCCCTTTTTGGCATGTACCAAGCGACGGGAGAGGCCAAATACCTTGAGGCAATAAGCACGCTCTTGTCCTTTTTGAAGGCCCGCTTATTGAAGGATGGGCAGATACTTCACTATTGGATTGATGGAAGGGCCGCAGCTGCCCCTGACCCTTATGTGTATTGCTTGGGGTGCAACCTTCAAACCCTCTATTTGCTTGTTCTGATTCAACTGGAGGATGGGGCTCAGGGAAGAACGTAGAGCACGACCAAGTGCTGTGGGGAACCGAACCGTTTCTCGAGGTGGGACCCGGAAGCTG
>CAXGXL010000579.1:0-3165 GCA_964013555.1 uncultured bacterium | reverse complement strand
CTAGCTAAATCACCAAAGCCATCACCGTTAAAATCTCCAGCATGGGTTGAAATTGCCTCATTGTTCTCATCAACGATCTGGGACCAGGTCGTCTCAAAAGTGCCCAAAACCCGTTTGGGTTCGTGGTACTCGAAGGTCATAGGCGGATAACTCTCAGATTCATCGGACCCCCATTTGGTGATGCTTTGCAACAAGTCCGAAGTCGCCATGGGTATGTCTGCGTTTCCAGAGGTCTTGTAGGCTATCTTATACCGGTGAACTAATTCGCCGCTTCCTGCCCAAAAGCTAATGCTGTTGAGACGCTTCACGTATCGAGCGGGAGCCGCACTTGCATCCCATGCACTTCGGTCTGAAAAATGAAATTCAACCCCACGGCCATTCCACTTCTCGGCACAGTCGTAGGTTATCGCTTTGGGATAAAACGACCATTCGTCCTTCTCGTATCGCATGCAATAGTGGTTTCCATTTTGGTCCTCCACCCGGTCCAAAATCCATGCGCGATAAGAAGAAATCAAATCACCATTTGCCTTAGGAAAGCCCTGCATTCGAGATGCACTGCTTGTTCCGAAGAAATAGCTGCGGCCGCTCCCATCTTCCATTTTCCACGAACAAGGTTCTCCATTATCGCAGGTTTCATCCACGGAGAATCGCTGCCACGTCTCGTTGACCATTCGAAAAAAACCATCCCCAACAGGAATCAACCGCGTATCGCTGCTACCGCCGTGAATTCCATTGGCGCTAAACGCAAAGTCGTCCTGACCATCGTATTGAATACCCCGGTCATGAGCTATTCTCACCACTGCAGGAAAACCAGACAAGGACCAGCCAGGGCCCATGTACTGCTTGCCGGAACGACTGTTGTACGACAGGGCCAAGGTAGGCTGAACGCCCCCGCGGTTGGGAATGCCATCTAAGGGAAGGTTGTAACTAAACGACCCGTCGGCTTCTGTTTTCCATATTCCTTGGGAGACACTAATCGATTCCCCTTGTGTGGATGCGATTAATTCTTGTTGATTGATGTCCTCTAAGGAGGTTACTCCCGTATTCCCATCATTTTTCGAAATAGCGTCCTCGTCAGCATTCTGCTCGGAAGCGTGACCCATGGAGGTTAGGCTTAGGGTAAGGTTTAGAATCAAAATGAGTATTGTGATTATTTGGTGAGCTTTACGCATCGTTATTCTCCTCGAACGAATTGCACAGAGGCGATTCGAAAATTATCCTTGAATGGTGTCGATTGTTCTTAGAATACGGCCTTTAAGAGCGGGATCGTCCATGGCGTTTCTGTGAAGGTACCCCAAAACGCCTCGTTTGAGGCTAGGCTCTTGGAGGTTCTCCACCAGCAACAACACGTTGTCGAAATTGCGTTTTTTGATGTGTCCCTGGGTGACCAGACCTGCCAATTCTTCTAAGCTTGCTTGTCCCAATTCATAGCGTTCCAAAATATGAAGAGCCGTTCGCTGAACGCCTACATCGGAATCGGTCGAGAGCTTTAGGAGAATTTCTTCGCTCTGAGGTGATTGGGTATCAATAAGTGCTTGGGCCGCAGACTCTCGTACCCGCCACGAAGCATCTGAACTGTAGGATTCCACCACCGGGATATTCTCCATTTGCCCGGCATTGCCTAAGGCAACCAAGAGGGTCGACTGTTTTTCGATACTTTCAGCGGCTTCTAAATCCGAAACCATGCGAGAATTGAGCTGAGATTGTAATTCTTGATTTTCGGTTTGGTTGTATCGAGAAACGAGCGATCCAAGTGCATACGCACTGCTGACGTAACTCGCACCTTGATTGGTTGCGTATTGTTCCAATACAAATTGGGCTGTTTCGTCGGTTGGCTTCTCAACGAAGCTGAACCGCTGCAGAACTTGTGAATGAAGAACATGAGAGTTACGTGCGGTTTCAGTTTCCACCATGGTCATTAGAGCTCTCTGGGCTTCTTTGTGCCCAACCGACGCTAAAATGTCCGACATCATAATACGGGTATTCGTGTTTAATCCGGGTTGCGCAAACAAACCGACGAGCTCTTGGCACAGTTCTGGGTGCAATTCGAGTAGACCAATCACCCGCCATACCCAAGTATAGTGGTCAGGTCGTTGGCCAGCTGCATCGAAACCCCGAAACCATTGTTGAGCGTCCACCCACGTCATGCCGTCCACTCGGTTCTCCAACGCGTTTCGGTCGGCGTCCTCGTCAGGGATTATTTCACCTAACTTGTGTTGTACTAAAGTTACTGAGTAGGCTCTTTTCTCACTGGGAAAGGTGTTGGCTAACTTCAGGTCAAAGGATGCGTTTTCTCGGAAAATCTCTTGGCCATCTTGCTTTGTCACAGCTAGGTCTTGACTCGCTACGACGTTCAGTAAGACGTTTTCGTTACTAAAAGATGCGCTACCCTGAGAGTCTAACGTCGTATCAAGATCCGTTGGATCCCTGACCCACTTAACGTTCGGGATATTCATCACCGCCATTCGTTGTTTGTCGACGCACCAACCAGCAGAACAAGCGTTCTTCGAATATTCGACCATAAAAAGGCCAAAGAGGGTTTCCTCTTCAGCGGTCCATACCGCTTGCTCACTTTCAGCAAGCTTGAATTGTAGGTCCCCTGCAATCATCTGAATCGTGTTCTTGAACACCACTGGTGCATTCTTGGGTAGATTCAAGGACACAATATCTCCATATGTACTCATTTCAATAACGGCCTTTGGTCCCACTAGCCATTGGGCGGCCTGTTCCCGCTCCACAGCGACCTTTCCAGCTACGGCAATTTGAAACGATTGAAGGTCCCTAAATTCCCATTCCAAGCGGTAAATCCCGTCGACAAAAGTCAACGGACGAATGACCAGGGTAGTGTGCAGGGACGTCTCGGGCTTAAGAAAGCTCAAAACTCCTGCATCACCATCGGTGGGAATCCCAGAGGAGATACGTCGGTTTGTCTCCAAGGTGTAATGATACTCCTTGGTAAGGTCCCAATTAAATGAGAGGGCGTGGTTGCTAGTTGACACATCCATCGCCTCTTCTCTGTTTTTGTTAGCGGTAAACATTAGGAATGCGATTCCACTAATTAGGGTCAAAAACCCAACCAAACCGATGTATCTCTTCTTATTCATGGTATTCTCTCTTCTAAATGTCTGAATAAAGGTCTGAGGTGATTATTGAGCGTAACCGCCG
>CAXGXL010000578.1:0-3171 GCA_964013555.1 uncultured bacterium | reverse complement strand
GCAATTCTTGTCCCCATTATGCTTGGCCTAATCGTTCTTCTCTTGGCCTACAATCTCAGGAGTATGGGCGGCATTCTTCTCTCCTTGCTCGTCGTAGCCGTTTCAATTGCTGCCACATTTGGCATCTCGGGGATCCTCGGTTTTCCCATTACCACTACCACGGGAATCCTTCCTCAGATTCTAATCGCCATTGGCATTGCCGACGCGGTTCATATCTTAGTGGTTTTCTTTCGGGCCATGCGCCACAAACTCCCACAACCTGATGCCGCGAAATACAGTCTACTTAAGAATTTTCAGCCCACCCTACTAACCAGCGTTTCCACCGCAATTGGTTTCTTTAGTTTTTCTACTTCTGGCTTGAAGAGCATTTATGAGTTGGGCGTTTTAGCGGGCGTCGGAGTATTATTGGCTTGGTTCACCACTTATTTTATATTAGGCCCCATCCTATTCACCGTCCCCCTCAAAGCAACACAATTTTCACCGGAACGGCGCGACCGAGCAATGCAACGCGCCTCCTATTGGGGAGGAGTCCTTACAAGAAATCGCAGCATGGTAACGTTCGTTTTTATCGTTCTCTCCTCGGGCGCCTTGTGGCTCACAACTAAAAACAAAGTAAACTCCGACCCTTTCCACTATTTTGCGGAAGGCGTCCCAATTCGCGACGCCAATGATTTTGTAACAGAAACGGTTGGTGGAGCACGGTGGATAGATCTCGTCATTAGGGCTGGCGAACAAGGCGGCATCAAAGACCCGCAATTTCTTGAGCGATTAGTAGACTTTCAACGGTGGGTAGAAAAGCAAGACAAGGTCACCCGCACTGTCTCGATTGCAAATGCCCTGCAATCGACCAACCGGTCGCTAAATGAAGACCAACAAAGTTATTACAAGATTCCAGACTCTCGTGAAGCGGTAAGTCAACTATTATTGCTTTACGCCATGGGCCTTCCCGACGGAGCGGATATTACCCATCAAGTCGATGAAGAAGCAGAGTCCTTGCGGCTTACGATTTTATGGAGCATCTCCGATTCTCAGTCCTGGATCGCCCTAGGAGATATCATCTCAGACGAAGCAACGCGGCGAGGTTTTGATTTTACCATGACCGGTAAGGGCAACCTTTACCAACGAGTCAACCCCTACCTTGTAAGGTCTTTTTCTACCTCACTTTCAATCGCCCTCGTTTTGATAAGCCTCTTGCTCATTCTTGTATTTCGTTCCGTTTTATTGGGTTGCATAGCCCTTTTGACCAACTGCGTCCCCTTGGTTTTTGGCGGGTCCATTTTCTTTCTGATTGGCAAAAGTGTCGACCCGGGGAGCGTTCTTGTTATGAGTGTCTGCTTGGGAATCGCTGTGGACGACACCATTCATATCCTATCGAATTTCAATCGCCTTCGTCTCGAAGGATACTCCTCTCAAGAGGCCATCGTTGAATTATTGGCTCATACAAGTCCTGCGCTAATTGCCACAACGATGATTCTAGTGTGTGGTTTTGGTACCCTCGCTTTTGGCACCTTCATTCCCAACGTCTACTTCGGAATTATGACTGCCGTCATTCTCTCTATTGCGCTACTGACAGACTTAACTTTTTTACCTGCCATCTTAGCCAAAAAAAGCGATTAAAGCCCCTAGCCCCCCTATAGATTCTGCCCCGGTACTGCTTCCACACTCCACTCACTAACCAAGGCCTCCAGCAAATATTCTATTTGATAACAAAGTGCTTTCTTCTCCCTCCCGATTGAGCCAAAATATGCAATTGGAGAAAGGGAAGATGCATGACACCATCGAATACAAAACCGTTGACCACCCTACCACTCATTATCGCCTTTTTCATTCCACTCTTATTCTCTTCAATAAGTAGCATCGGGCACGCAGGGCGCAATCCGACCAAAAGCAAACTCGAAAAAGAGTGCGAGTCTTGGTTTACCAACGTCGCATCCAAAACATTTCACGCGAAATTGAAAGCCGGACAAAAACCGCCCCTTGAAGAGAATCAATCCTGCCTATTTGCCCTCTTGCAGCAAACCGTCCTCACGGAACTAAGCTTGGCCAAAAGCTCCTACGGGAAGGGGAAATCCATCACACTAACTCAAGCCAATGGTTTGACTGTTTGCAAAGAAATCAAAGCCAAGTACCCTAGAGCGCCCTGTTCTGTAACCCTCTCTTTGTCTGATATGGATCCCGTATTGGGGTTTTCACAGTTGCGCTCCGATGACAACATAACAGGTTCCCTTCAACAATCGTTTTCCCAATCGAGTCCGCCAGATGCTTCTACGCTCAAATCACTTACGCCGGGTGCAGGAAAATCAGGGAGCACCTTCGTCCAAACCTCCGATATGAAATTTATTCTCAAAGCTGTTGGCAGCAGCGAAGTAGAAAATCTTCGCAAACTCATGCAGGGCGGGCCTAAAGTTTCACCACTGCGTCAGCACTTTCTCAGAGAAAACAAAAATAGCTTGCTCAACCGATACTACGGTGCTTATCGAGTTAACCTCTTTCATCACACCTGGGATTATATCTTGATGGACGATGCCAAACACGGCCTTCGAATGAATACCCAACTCGCAGACAACACCAAAACGCTAAGCGGCTGCCACATGTTGACCTACGATTTAAAAGGCGCATCCAGGAGTGCTACAAGCAAACATTGGACTTCGAGAAATTGTGGCTCTCGGCCGCACACCGGCGCTTGTCGAGTAAAGAAAACGGGCATCAACGGTGATTTCGGCGAAGTCGAAAAAAATCGGTTGCATTTAACCACCCAACAATGTGCTACCTACAAAAAAGCTCTCCAAGCCGACACAAAGTTGTTAGAGCAGCACAAACTTATTGACTACTCCTTATTGATAACCCGCCAAACAGGATGTCCGACCCAATGTCGTGCAACCCCTCTTTGCCTCGCTTCATCGAAGCCTGGAACGAATTATGCCCTAAGCGTCATTGACTATTTGATTCGTTTCGGTGCGAAAAAGAAAGCCGAGAGTATTATCAAAGGAGGCAAATTCGGCAATTATGGTAGAAAAATCGACACATTTTTCGCAAGTATCTGTCCCTAAACTCCCCGGCATCTCCCTGGGCTCTTTTCTCTAAAAACGTCTCGAGTAGCTCTCGGTATGGTTTATAACTTCGCTAATCACCTATTATAACAGTTGAAATCTCTGAAGAATGTCTCCTTCG
>CAXGXL010000577.1:0-3185 GCA_964013555.1 uncultured bacterium | reverse complement strand
AGTCTACCGCCATTTCCATACCCCTGGCATTAGCACCCATTTTTCCCGCACTGACCCCTCCACTTGCGATTATAACTCTGCGGGCTTGGTATATCTGCCCTTCAGCAGTCTCTAACTTGAAGTGTTCTCCCGTATCTAATGCACATATTTCCGTGCGTAAACATACCTTTACCCCCAACTGTTCCATTTTGTCAGCCAATACATCCACCACAGATTGGGCCTGATTTGATTTAGGGAAAAGCCGCCCACGTTTTTCTTCGTGCACTTCAATACCCAAATCGGAGAAAAAGGACAAAGTTTGATCTAGGGAAAGATGGTCAAGGACCTTCCTTATGAACGACGGCGGAGCTCCATGATAATGCCCGACATCATCGGCCGTACGATTGGTCAGGTTGCATCGCCCATTCCCAGAAATGAGAATCTTCTTTCCAAGCTTGTCCCCTTTTTCAAATAGAACGACTTTCCTTCCCTCAGAGGCCGCTGAAATTGCAGCCACTAGGCCGGCTGCTCCCCCCCCTAAAACAGCGGTATCCCACACTGAAAAAATCGCGCTCAAAGCACCCCTAAGTCAAAATTAAACATAGCCTTATAAAGCCATGCTAAGTGGCCATTTAGAGAAAGTTGCATCTTGACACCCAATCTTTAATTATATAGATTAGTTCGCCGCTAGCATATATGGTTTATGATGCTTCCCACGTTGCCTTTACGGAGTTTTACTGCATTCATGGAAAATAACCCAACTACACTTCGTGCCCCGTTAAAAGAAGAAACTGAGACCTCAATACGCAAAGACGGTATTTCGTACATCTTCGAAAGTCGTTCAGTTTCCGCCGTAATCAACTTTGTCTACACTCCTATCGACGGCACATTCTCGGATCTCGAATTGGAGATAAATGGCGCCCCGCCCATCAAACCTGCTGAAGAAGGTGGGTTGGTAGTAGAAATGGGAGGAAGGACACATACAGCCGACAGCGAAGAAGTAGAACGACACTTTGTCTCTTGCGAACAGTTAGAAGACTGCGTTGAAGCTCGCTGGCAGTGGGTCGTAGATGAGGAAATAGCCAACTTCCTATATCGACTAAAAATTGTGGGCAAGTCGCTTGAAGTCCAATTAGAAGGCGGTAATGGCAAGGCATGTGGCCTCACTTTAGGCCGAGTTTTAGACGCGGTAAATCCACAACTCATAACAATACCCTATTTCAACTTTGGCGAGCATTATCCGCGCCTGCTGAGTACGAGCGGCACGCTTATTTCAAGCCTTGTCGATTGGAACTATACCCACGCAACATCGCTCCATTCAGTGGACAAAGAGACCGCGGAACGGGAAATATGCCTCAATGGAGGGTGTTCATACGAGAAAAATACCCAGGGGGACCGAGCCCCCCTCCAGGATAAATGGGTGCTAACTGTATCCACCGATTTCGACGAGGCTTTCCCGCATATCGATTTTCCCACACCAACTGTGGATGAACTGCCCCCTTGGGCAACGCACCCCTGGTATTCCCTACCGAATATCGAGCCTTCAGAAGAAAGTTACGTTGAAATTTACGAGAATCTGCGCGTGCTCAAGCAGCTTGGAATTGACAAATTGATGGTCAACCACCCCGCTGAGACTTGGCACGATGGTGATGGCGCTTCGGAATTTTCTATTGAAGCGGCACCCGTTAAAGGAGGCGATGACGCGCTCAGTGAATACCTTGATGCCCTTGATGACCTCGGTTTTAAGGCGTCTTTGCAAACCGGCTTCCGCCATATTGCAGCAAGCGACCCCGAATACACGCCTGCCTCCACCGCACTTACCCCGGACGGGCAGCCTGCTGTGACCGGTTCTGGGACACACCTTTTGAAGCCCACTATTGCCGCTGAAAAAGGCAAGAGCCATATTACCAAACTCACCGAAAAATTTCAGCCAGCGGTCCCCTATATCACTTCGCACGTAGCTCTTGCACCCTGGGAATTTACAGACGCTGACTCGGAACAAGGAGATACACCCTCATTTAAAAACAGCCTCAACACACAGAGGGAACTCTTAGCTGCCATAGGCGAACAGTCGCCCAGCTTAGGCGAGGGTGGAAATCATTGGCTGTACGCAGGCTACCTCCAAGCATTACTCGCAAAGATGGCAGGAGGGAACCCCAGCGAACTACCGGCCTTGGTTGATTTTGACCTGTTTAATTTGCATTCCAGGCACGTCAATGTGGGGCTCGGCACCATCGATGAGTACTTTGGCAACGCAATACCTCAAGATGGAAAGAATAGCCGTTCGACCTTCCTCTCGCGCTACTTAGCCACAACCGCTGCGTTTGGTCACGCTACGGCGCTGCCGGATGTGAACGAATGGGGGATTTCAACCACGGTTAAAGCCTATTTCATGCTGCAAAAGCTTCAAGAGAGCTATCTAGGCTCGCCTGTAAGCACCGTTCGCTACCATCAAAATGGAAACTTTACCTCCATAAATGACGCCCTCCATTCAGGAGCCATCGAGTTGGGTCAACTCAGAATAGACTACGACAATCAAACTCGTATTTACGCTAATTTAGGATCTTCACCATGGGAGATTGAAGAAGGCGATCAACTCTATCTCCTTCCCCCCGGAAGCTTCTGGGGTTCCGCAGAAGATGGGCGCGTTATCGCCTATTCAACGGAGACCGAACGAGGTCGCATCGACTATGCCTCCTGCGAAGACTACCTGTTTATAGATGCCCATGGAAACCCAGTAGAGCATGGCCCCATCGCCCTGGATGGCGCAGCGTTGGTAAAAGAGCGCAAATGGGAAATTGACGTGGTCACAATGGATTGTAAAACCCCTACGGTCATAGACGTCGGTCATTTGTGGCCCGACCGGAAACTCCCCCCTCTTCGGCTCCTCGCTTTCAAGTTCGACGAAGAAAGTCCCGATATATACAAAGCGGACATGGAGGGAGATAAGGTACGCCTACCTGATATCGATGGAGCCTTCATGTACCGCATTACACTACCCGAATGGATGGTTGAGCCCGGGCACTAATTCTGACCCCACAAAGCGTTCTAATTGTGACTCATGGATAATGCCAGCACAGAAATAGGCGAACTCACAAGCGATGCTGAAGCCCGTAACCAAGAGGAAATTAACGAGCTAAAGCAACGCATTAATGATTTAACAGGCCCTGTCCAAGGAAAAGTTGAGGACCTTGCGCTCGCCCAAG
>CAXGXL010000576.1:0-3185 GCA_964013555.1 uncultured bacterium | reverse complement strand
ATGGCTTCAACGCTGCTAGTTATCGCAACCCCAAGTGCGGCCCCGAGATCTACGCTTGCTCTTATTCGCGCATCCCCCAAACCAAACTCTACTTCGTTTCCATTGCGCCCGGGCATTAAAACCGGCGGCATCGTTGCATCAAACGAAAATTCAATACCGCTCATATCTGCATCAAATTGCATCCCGCTTAGGTCTTCTATCGACAATGCCCCAGAATACCAGAGCGCCCACAAAACCTGGTTTAATGTATTGTCTGAAAGACCAACACCAAACGCAAAAGCAGGGGAAAATGGAGGCAGGTCGCCAGGCAAATCCAGGGCTCGATAAATTGGGCCTCTCGTATCTGCAGGAATCCCTTCTCCACGACTCGAGGGGTACACCTGGGTAAAGAAACCCAACTCAGCAAACCCCGCTCCCTCGGGACCCGCAAAGCCAAAATAATCAAGCCCCGTTACAAAATTTAGTTCCATAGAAAGAGGTTGAGGCAAATCGAAGCTCTCTCCAACTTGAATGCCATTAAGAAAAGTCGACACGACCGGACTTAACTCAGTACTGCCGAAAGTCCCGAAAAACGTCTCCAAAGGCTGCTCAAGAACCACAATAAAATCATTGGCCAACTCCTCGAATGCATCCCCCATAAAAGACAAATTCTCCAAATCAAAATCGACCACGACATCTTGCACGTTCATTTCTAGGCACGGAGCATCACAATCGTCACCAGGCTCGGGCCCCAGACAACTCTCGTCACAAAATGAAATCCCCAAAGGATTATCGCTCGAAGGGTCGAACGAAGAATATGCTCTGCCATTTAGTGAGATATCGCCAATCCGAATCTCTCCAGTGATTGTTTCCGTAACCGCTCCACTGCACTCCAAGTCCAAATTCGCATGAATCTGAAGTGGGAACACCAGGTCTCTGAGCTCCGCTTCAAGCATAAGGGCACCATCCACAGCCTTCAAAGACTTGATCTGCGGCTGAACGGCTCCTCTGCAAGTCACCCCGCTCGCCCCAACACCAGTGCAAGAGCCAACGTAGGGACGACCTGCGCTTGTGAAATCGCACGAGTCACCCACAGATTTATCACTACACGCCGCAACGTCGTAGACTTCACCGCCAATAATAACCGAACTAACGCATTCCAACCCTTCTCCCTCGAGAGAACATTTGCCAGAAAACTCACGACCGGCGATTGAAAAATCACACGAATCGCCTGCACCTTTGTCACTACAGGCAGCAATATCACTGGGGCGCTTCATCCAAAAACCTGTTACTTCATTGGCTCTAGTCCCAGCATCACCGCAATCGTAGCTAATAGTTTCTAAAGGCACTGTTCCAAGCAAAACTTTGGGAACAATTTCGCTTAAGTCAATAGTTGCCAAAACCCGTTGCATAAGGGTTGCAACATCATCCGCGTCAACCCGGTACCCATCATCCAACGCCATCTGATTAAGGTGAACAAGAACTCCAGTCTGCGCTTGACCATTTGCATTCACCTCTAGTGCTGGCTCCAAGTAAGTAGCGCTCCTCAAGAAAGACTGAGCAGCATTTTTGCGGTTACCACACTCGTCCTCAGCATAAGCAGACAAAACAGTCATTCCCCATCGACTATTCGTTTCCACGCCAAATGGTTCGTTTAAAGAATCACCACCGACATCCAAAAATTGCCCCGCCACCCCGGCTTCTACAATTGGGCTCAAGCCATCAATGACTCTACCTGAAATGTCTACGAGAACATCCGCAATTGCCCCCTCTTGCAGTGTCGCTCCTCGAGCATGCGAATCAAATTGAAACCGTGGTGGAGTAGAATCCACTCGAACATTAAAAGCCACCGGCGCTGCACTTCCCTGCGAGTCGATTTCTCCCCCCAGTGACAAAGTGATGTCGTAGTCTCCTTCTTCACTAAAAATGATGGTTCCATTCGAAGCGACCGTGAACCCCTCATTCGGTACGATACTCACATCGACTGCAGGATCGGAGACTGGATTTCCCCAACGGTCCACCACATCGTAGCTAATTGGAAATGGGACATCTTGTAGATAACAACTTTGCTGAATCAAATCGGCTTCCCAGTGAAATGGTAAGCCTGCACTAACCGTAGCTACCGCAGGTGTCTCATCGCCTACGGGAAATCCTGGCACCAAGCAGAAGACATAATATTCCCCTGCCTGAGCCGCCGTGAATTGAGCGGGATTTAATACGAGGCCACTTTCACTGGCCTGGCTCCCATTAGCTGCCATCACTTGGTAATCAGTTGTGTAGCCCACCAGCTCGTTACCGTAGCCATCAGAGACGACACATGTCACCGTCACCTCTTCTGTCGCCGAAACCTCCGCGGGAGCTACAAAGGTATCCGTTCGAGCTGGCGCTCCAGGAACGACTTCCAGCAGCGCGGGCGTCTCATCGGAAAGACCATCATAGTTACAAGCTATGCTATACTCGCCTGCCGTAGTTCCCTTGATACTAAAGGCTAAGTTGCTTTGTGAAATAATGAGCGACTCATCTGCCACGATGGTTGGAGACAAAGCAGAATTGCCCAAGTCCTCAAAGTCTACCGGGTTTTCAAACTCGTCGTAGAGGCGACACATTCCATCAACCAGCGTACCTGCAGACACCAAATTCTCATCCAAGACTGTGTCAACTCGTCGCGGGGCACCGGAGACCACTTCAATTGTCAGGCCGACTTCGTCTCTGATATCCGTGTCCGGAACGAAGCAGTTGAACTTATAAAATCCAACCTCGCTGAGGGTGAACGTCGCAGCGTAGCCCTCCAAGGAAATTTCTCCCACAGCGGCATCTGCGTCGACTCCAATAGGAACCGTCTCAAGATGCTCTCGGTCGCGAGAAACAATGCAGCGAACTCGCGCTTGATTACCCGCAACCACAGTCAGCGAATCGGCAAACGTCTCAACTTGCGCACTAGCGAGTTCGGGTTCTTCGGGGATAAATTCTCTGTCAATACCCGGCACACCAACCCGGTTGGACGGACACGCTATAAGGACAAAAGACGCGACTAAGAGAGTAGAGAGATGTCTCAACATATCGATATTCTTATCAAAGTTCAGGGAAATTCGCCACGCCGAAGATCGGCAGGTAAAGCGGAACTATAAGATAGCAAGTGCGCACTAGGATGTGATCTAGATCACACTTTTTGACTTAACGTGACCTAGATCTTACCAATCTCAAAG
>CAXGXL010000575.1:0-3187 GCA_964013555.1 uncultured bacterium | reverse complement strand
CCTAAAATCCCAGTGAACGCCCCCTACTACGCCTAGCTAACACAAAGACCTTGTCTAGGGTATTTTCTACAATCCAAGAATGCGGGAAGGGGGCTCAAACCGGTCTGCGTTGTCTTTCAATAATACAAAACACCAATAAACGCCGTAATGAAGAGTTCGCTATTCTACACTCGTAGACGCCAATGCAAGAAAATGCGATTCAATGCACTTGGTGCGCGCTTGTGCAATTCACTTTAGGTTCTTGTTAACTCAATAAATACAAGCCAATGCGCTTACCCCCTGGAGTCGCTCATTTTTGGCCCGGTTGTTGCTATTTAACAAAGCAAGAAAACAACACCTTTCTAAAGGAGACTACCATGAAAGATTGTATTTCTACATCCATCCTGAAACGGGCGGTAATGGTTGGGCTGGTTTCGGTCTGTACTTCGTTTGGGGCTCAGGCGGCCAGCAGTGATATCCAGCTAGAAACAAACTTCTCTAGCTCTAGGCCAGAGGCAAACACCTCCAGGGCAGCCGAGAGTTCATCTTCTATGAACTCGATTTCTGCCCTTACAACTCTTGCGTCGGGTTGTAGCTCCCGCCCCCTTACCCTGAACTCGAATCAAATTCACCCTCCCCCGTTTCGCCCCACTCCCAACGAATTGACTCCCGCAATTGGGGCGAGAAGTCCACCCGCCCAAAGCGGCCCCCAATGGGCTGATAAAGTGTAAACGTGTTATTACGCGACATTTCAGAATAAGAAGGTATGGAGTTTACTAAACAAGTCGATCCGGCGCCCAAAAGAACAAGGAGAAAAGAAAAAAAGAAAGGACAACCAAACAAGAACCCGTGGCCCAGATTGACTCCGCCTTCTTAATTGGACCATGCTCGCAATCACAACGAGCTCGCTCTTCACTAAAAACCAATGCTCTTCGTTGCCGGAGTTAGCGTTCTTTTCTCAACGAGCTGTGACTCAAAACACCCCGTGGCTGGGCATCGCCGAGAAAAATAGCCATCCTGGTTTACCATACTATAAAAGGTCTTTGAACTCGATGCAGAGATAGCAAAATCAGGTGCGCTAGCCGGCCCCACAAAAGCGCGTAATTCCTGGTCGCCCCCCGAATAACTAGATGAATCAGGAACTGTTAATTGCTTAGAAATTCCAATCACACCTTGGTTCTGAGAAACAAACCCGCCGTTAGTCATGTTGGGTGCCACTAGAGTGATATGTTGCAATCGAGAATCGCTGAGCAATTTAGACCATAGACTTTCGGTGCCAGTGGCTCCGGCTAGCTGACACACCATAAAATCAATCCGCTTGAGTTTGGCAAGATTAATGCCCTGGTTGGTTAGCCATGTAACAAACTTCTCGGAGGTATCAACCAAGCGCAGCCTATATTGAGGGCCCACTTTTTCTTGTAGAACTATCAACTCCCCCCCAGCATTAGAATGGGCAATAACAATCAAGTGCTCTACGTTTGCTGCCGCCTGGCGACAAGACGTGGTCATGGCTCCCGCATTCCACCACGCATGGCATCGGTGCTGAATGTACGAGTCAAACGCTGAATACCCTATGTCAGCGTTTTTCAATAGCGTGCCATCGGGCTTTCTCTCTACCCATTTGGCTGCAATCACCATGGACTTTGATAATTTTCCCGCGGTCTCGCGCCCCGGGGACGTACCACCGCCACCAGCGGCCGAAAGAGCATAGCTCCCATGAGTAGCAACTGCGATAACAATCGAAGTATAAAATGCGAAGTTCAAATTTCTCATCAAGTCTCCATCACTGGTCGTTGGTAGTTATTATTGCGATTAGGCTTTGCTCCTGCAAGGTAAATCGCTTGCTAATATTTTTGTGAGGAGCACGGTGCTCACCAAGAGGCAAATGGTAAACAAACTTTTACGGGCAGGTCGTCCATGGGTTTCCGCACAACCAGCCGCCGTCAACCCATCCCACCGTGCCTTTGTGCTCAACCTTAATCCACGAACCACACATATCTTTTAGATTTAAGTCGTAAGACACCTTATTGATGCTCCCTACCACTTTCCCTTTTTTCGGGCTCTCGAAAAGTTCTATTTTCTGGTTGCCGTAATTTGACGTGCCGACACCCAAAACCGAACCATGAATCCACCCGTGGTCATTAGGAATTTTAACCTGAGCATCGCCCCCGTAAATGGGGTTAATAACTTTAAACCATCCATTTTTGGCCTCAGTGACCGTGAGCATAAATTCAGATTCTTCATCGGGTTTGACTAATTTTAACACCACCTTGCCTTTGGGCTTGTGACGAATATTCGTTCCTGACTTGTCCGTGTCGCTCAAAAAAACTTGCAAGTACCCATCGGTGCAATCCACTTCTTGAGGCGCTTTCTTTTCGGCTTGGGCCTTTTTCGGCTCGACTTCGGGCACGGCCTTGGTTGCGACGGGTTGTGGCTCTTCTTTTGGTTTAACTGGTTTCACGGCTAAGGGCTCGCTGGGTTCTTTTTTTACTTCGGGTGGAGCAACCAATTCTCTTTTTACGGGCGGAGCTTCTTTTATTGGTTTTTCACCGGCGTCTTGAGCGGTACAGGACGCCAGGAGAAAAAAAAACAAATCCAAAGGCAGTATTGCATTGATAAAACCCATTTATTCAGAATGTGATAGTCAAAATTTGCTAGGTAAATCCCCCTGCCTCTTACCACTTATTCTCCAGGGAAACCAAGTCCGCCGGCTCATTGCTTTTGCCCGAGCTGCTGGCCACTGGGCGTACCAGATTGACCAAGCGCCAGCGTATAGAAGACCGGCCCATTCACACCCAGGGTGGGCGGCGGCTCACCAGAATATTTGGAGGTTGTGAGGTCTTGTTCTTATTAGGCTCGACCCACCTTGCCCTTATGTTCAGCGTTCGGCTGCCAATCTCAGTACGTCACTGAAGACAACCTGCCTCTCATTAAACGACCTTATGGGCCGACTCGCCCATCACTCCGCTTACCGGGTCTTTACGGCCAGAGACTACTAGTCGGCCTTGTCTACTACGATGGGATCATTGCCGATGCAGTCTAACGTGTAGGTATCGTCGTCATTATCCGTAACCACGCAAGGTGGGATATCATCGCAGCTACCCATGCAAACGCGGGCTGTTGCACTAATTTCGTTATATCGTCCAAGAGCCTTGTAGCCAACATCCGTGGAGGCCCCAAAGCCAAAGACGTCCGCGATTAAACTGCC
>CAXGXL010000574.1:0-3198 GCA_964013555.1 uncultured bacterium | reverse complement strand
TGCCTCTCCGATCAGTATTTTTGAGCAAGGAAGAGCTACTCCGGTAGTGGTGAAGTACCACAAAGATGAGAATGTCGATAGAGAAGCCATAGAGCGAATAAGAATTGTTACCCCGACCGGGGCGGCTGTTCCAATTGGGGCGTTGGGCCAAATCCATCGAGAGAGTGGACCCAACTATATCTTACGCGAGAATGTTGAACGCCGGGTGGCGGTGACAGCGAATATTGAGGGCGGTGACGCTAAAGGCGTCTATGAGGAGGCCAAGGCGCAAATTCGCGAGAATCTCGGAGAAAACGAAGGAGTGCGTGTGGAGTTTGCGGGGCAGTTCGAACGCGGGAAAGATACCACAATTCGACTATGGCTTTTGGGCTTCTTAACGATTTTGGGAATCGGACTTATCGTAGCGAGCACCCTTGGGAGCATTAAACGCTCCTTGATCGTGATGGCCAACCTTCCGTTGGCTTTAGCTGGCGGTGCGTTGGGCGTCTATCTAGCGGGTGGCATTGTTTCTATTGCTACTACTATTGGTTTTATCACTTTATTTGGCATAGCCACGCGTAACGGTATTTTGCTAGCGACTCGAGTTAGAGACCTGGAAAGAGACGGATATCAAAGACTTGAGGCTGTGCTGGTAGGCTCTAGAGAAAGGCTGGCTCCAATCTTGATGACAGCGGTGAGCGCGGCATTGGGTCTTTTGCCTTTGGCTCTGGCGCTCGGCCAGCCAGGCAGCGAGATTCAGGCACCCATGGCACTTGTTATCCTAACGGGTTTAGTGACATCAACCATCTTGAATATGCTGGTAGTGCCTATTTTGTTGGCACGGTGGGGTGGCGAGGGAGTTGGCTCGAAATCATCCTGAGCTCTCGCTTTTTTTACTAGACTCTTGGAATTAATGAATGCATAGCCATGGTACAGTAGAGCTTTTAGCTTTGATTCGGGAGAGTTGAATGGAGCAGAGCGGCCAGATCAGAAAAATGCGTAGCGAGATAGGTAAACCGATTAAGTATTGGTTGCCACTGGGCGACGAGATGGTGCCAATGAATGGGTTAATTGGTGCCGAACTGTGTTTTAACTTTGATGGGTTGATCACTTGTATCATCTGTGAGCGCAAAACAAAGAAGTCTTTTAGTCAGGGGTTCTGCTATCCGTGTATGCTCAATGCTCCTGAAGCATCTGAGTGCATTATTAAGCCCGAACTTTGTGAGGGACATTTGGGAGGGGGACGAGATCCAAAATGGGAAGAGCAGCATCATGTTCAACCTCATTACGTCTACCTTGCTTTATCGAGTGCCGTGAAAGTTGGTGTTACGCGCGATACGCAGGTTCCTACCCGGTGGATAGATCAGGGAGCTTCTCAAGCAATCTTACTCGCAAGAACCCCGAATCGCTACTTAGCAGGTACGATGGAGGTCTTTTTAAAGGAGTATTTTACAGACCGAACGAATTGGCGCAAAATGCTCAAGAACGAGGTTTTGGAGGATACGTCGTTAGTAGAAGTCAAGCAGGGGCTACAAGACCAAATAGATTCCGACTTTCATGAGTATATCTCGGAGGATTCTGAGGTAACGCACTTGGAATATCCGGTGGAAGTCTATCCCGATAAAGTCAAGAGTGTTGGCTTTGACAAAGTGCCTGAGATTCGAGGACGTCTCCAAGGAATCAAGGGGCAGTATCTTTTGCTAGAAGACAATCGAGTTCTCAACATAAGAAAGCACACCGGGTACCATCTGAAACTGTGCGTCAACTAGCGCTACAAATTGTGAGATCGAGTTTCGGGTGTATGGGCTATGGCTAATTTTCGTCGCCTTCAGAGGCACTATAGTCGTGTAGGTTGGGGCTATCGTCGGCTATGTTGTCCGTATAAACTAGGTTTGAAGCATTGATGATACCGCCGTAATTAAAGATGGCACCGCCATACCCTAAACCTGCACCGGGTTGAACACCACAGTAGACATTGCTTCCCCGAGGACCGCCGATGGCTGAATTGTTTTCGAAACGGCATTGGTCAATGGTAACAATTCCTTCGTGATTGAAAATTGCGCCGCCTAAGCCTCCTCCTCCTCCGCCGCCAGGTGCGGCAGAACAACCGCCTTTTCCGCCTTTACCTCCGGCAAAAATACTTAGTGCGCCTTCTTGACCGCTATTTCCACCGGTTCGCGCTCCAGCGCCTCCTCCTCCGCCGGCAAAGCCACCTAAGCCTCCAAAAGTGGTTCCTTGCCAAGTGCCTCCTCCGCCGCCGCCGCCGCTACCAAAGCCACCAGGTAAACCGTCGTTTTCGGTTCCAAGTCCTGCTAAAGGTCCGGCTCCATCTCCGCCCCGACCTTGGCCTACCGAACCATTTGGGAGACCATTTCCCCCGCGGCCCCCGGTGACCGAGTTGCCATGAAATAAGCATGGAATAGAGTCGGTGCCTTCAATTGTGAGGGTGGCATCGGTGTGGTTGTAGATAGCTCCTCCAAAGCTACCGGCTCCCCCGCCACCTCCGCCACCTCCGGTTGTGCCGCCGTTGTCACCGGAAAGTCCAGTGGTATGGTTGTTTTGGAAGTTCACACCAATGAGGTGGGTCGATCCTTCATTGTAAATTGCCGATCCGGAGCTATGGGTTGAACCATTATTGATAGACAGATTTTGTGCCCTAAATAAAGCTCCAGGAAGGACATGAAAGAGTCGGGTGCGTGCATTGCCATCAATAATGGTATTGTTGTAGCCGCAACCCATTAGGGTTACTTCGGATTTGAGATCTAAGTCGCCGCGTTGATTTCCATCGTCATCGTTGGGTATTTCAACTTCTGTTTCAGGCTCATTGACTACTGCGTTAAGGTCTAGGCTAAAGCGTCCTTCGGAAACTCCAAAGAGAATTCTCTTGTTTGAATTGGTTGTCGCGCATGCATCGACTGCTAGGCCCGTATTGGCCATTTCGAATGCTTCTCGGAGTGAACACTGCTCATCGGCCTCTGAGATATCATCGATTGTAGTCACAATGATTCCGTCGTTATCAATTTCGATGTTGACTTCGGTGCTAGTTGATTCGGTGATGCCGTCGGATACCCGATAGCTAAACGAATCCATGGTCGACAGGGGTAAGGAGGGAACATAGACAAAGCTTCCGTCCGCTTCGAGGGTAAGGGTCCCGTTCGTAGTTTCGGTTTCAATAACTGCGAATAATTCGTCTCCATCGGAATCTCTATCGTTGTTCAA
>CAXGXL010000573.1:0-3200 GCA_964013555.1 uncultured bacterium | reverse complement strand
AAGGTGCAATCATCATCGGTGTTAGAGCCTGGATTAGATCCGCCGCTCGATGAATCTGAATCATCGTTGCTTTCAGAGGTTGTCTCCGATGGATCGGTGTTCGGGTCTAATGTACCAGATGCGCCTTCGCGTGGGGCCACACCAGCACCTACCTCTAATTCAAACGTATACCCATTAACGCACCACCTCTCTCCCCCGGAAACTTCAATGGAGGTGTAGTCGTCATCGAAGGTGGACTCTTTGAATACCACGTTGTTGAGGGCACCGACGAAGAGGCTGCCATCTGCACCCATTTCAGTGATTTCAACGATACCCTCATTGGCATAAAAGGACTTTTCACAAGACTCCTCACCGCAATTAGCCCAAATGCGAAGGCAGAGCCCACAGTCGCGGTAATTGACTCCCTCTAATGCATACATGCCTGGGGCCGTGGGCCCATTCCAATCTGAAAAAGAGGCAATTTCTAAGATGTCGAATGCCGAATCGGGTCCTAGGGCTGCACGGTAGGAGAAGTTAGAGCCATCGGTTTCAGCAATTTCTCGCGTGGCCTCAAAACCGATTCGGTCGCAATTGGTTGAAGGCGTTTCGTCGGAATTAGTTGCGGATTCATCCTCATCGGTGTTTTCGGGGGTTTCGTTGTTGCTGTTGGAACCATCCTCATCACTTCTGCCCCCGCCGGCCTCGTTTTCGTTGTCGGTCGATTGGTCACCAGAATCATTTTCGGGAGTATCTGGGACCGATGGAGGTGTTTGTGAATCGCCAGAGTCAGGGTTTGAGTTTGTTGGTGGGGTTGAGGAATTATCTCCCCCTGGCTCCGAGGTGTTTGGGGGCGTTTGCGGTTCGGCATTATCGTTTGAAGAGTCGCCGGTTACGTTCGCGGGGGTTTTGGACTTCGGGGCTGGTTCAATGGGGGTCGAGCCGCACCCGGTGGCGCCAAAGGCAAGCCCAATGAGTAGGGTGATGTGTCGTGGGCCAAAAGCTGCAAAAGAGTGAAGTTTCATGGGGGTCCCCTGGTGGTGGCGTAAGGTGACATTTTCTTTTCCCTTCCGGTCGTAAGTCCAAGGCGAAGGGTACTTAAAAGTGCTTAAAATAAAGTGACTTAGGGGCCTCTAAGCCGCAAGAGGGCGATAAAAACCAAACCTAAAGTAGGAGGTAGTTCTTGCTACTTTGCGTAGCTAGCAGGACCACGAGGAGGGGTCAAGCCAGATTCGTCAATCTTGAAGGGGCTCCTAGTTTCGGGCTCAAAGTGCCTAGGCTAGAGTTTTCTATGGGCGCCTCCAAGCCAAGAACGAATTTTTTGGCCTCTTGAATCTTCTAGGTGCTGTATCGGCTTTTGTGCTACCTGAAAGTGGCTAGTGCCTAAGCTTAAACTTGAAATGGAGAAGGTGATGATGCATTGGATTGTCAAAGTGGGATTGGTTCTAACCGTATTTGCAGTTTTGGGGGCATGCGGAAGTTCAGAAGAGACGATTAGTGACAAGTGGCGTCAATATTGTGATGCAAGCGCGGCGGTGGATGCGGCGAATTGTCCGACTGACATGGACAAGAGTGGCCTGACTATGTTTTGCCGGCTGGTAGCTTCGAGTTTTTACGATACTCCCGAGTGCCGACAAAAGGTGGATGCGCTTATTGCCTGCAATAAGACTCGGCAATGGGAATGCTGGGATGGGGGAGAGGTTCCAATGGTTGTCGATCCCGATCCATGCGCGGCCCAGGCTGCTCATTTTACTCTCTCCAATGAGTCTCCTGGCTCTTGTGTTGACCCCACAAAGATAAGCTCGAGTGGGGGCTGAAGAGTAGGGTAGCATCGACGCACTTAGGGTTGTTCAAGGGGAAAGAGCAGTCGAAATAAAAATCAAAAAATCAATCAAGCAGATTCTATGAATTGAACTCCCCGCTTCACTCTTTTTCGTTTGGCTTCGTTTCACTGAGCCTCTACCCCCATCTATTACTTCAAAAGCAATTGCAAGAACGACTTTGGGCTCGCGTTTGCCTGGGCGAGCACGGCGGTGCCCACCTGCCGCAATATCTTAGCGCGGGCTAGTTCAGACATTTCTTCTGCAAAGTTAGTGTCCACAATTCGGCTGCGAGAAGCATTTGTCTCCACGACTTGGTTCGTTAGGTTTCGAATTGTGCTCTCCAAACGATTGGAGACTGCACCAAGCTCGGAACGGTTTTCGGAGATAATATTAATGGCTGAATCGATAACTGATAAGGCTTTTCTTGCCCCGACCTGGGTCTTGAGATCAATCGTCTCAATATCGGGCTGATCAATCGATGTGGAATTGACTCCAGCATTGTTTCCAAAGTACCCAGTTGTATTAGCAAGGTCATTGGTGCCGGCTTCCTGGTCTTCAATTTTAAAGGAGTGTATTGAAGAGAATCGTACTATTCCACTGACGATCAAATCGTTGTTAGCTCCGTTAGGGTTTAGAGTCGCACCAACTGTGTTTGAATAATCGAAATCCATGGCTTGAACGGATAAGTTTGTGTTTGCTATTCCGTGTACGACGTTCTCAAATTTGATATCAGCTCCGCTGGTTGAACTCACAATTAGCAAATCAGCGGTGGCGCCCAATTGCGCGGTTACTCCTGTTGTTTTAGATTCTGCATTAATGGCGTCCATGAGGGGCTCTAGGTCGTTGGCGCTAGCAATATCGGCCTCAATCTCCTTAGAGCCAGAGCCATGAAGGGTGAAGCCAACATAGCCTGCGGCAGCTATGGTGACTTGTGCATGGGTGACGGCGGTGGCACTCACGCCTGTTCGTGAAGTCACCTTATTTACCGCTGCGGCAACTTTCTCAGCGGAAGCGCCGGCTGAAAAAGATGCTTCGGCGCTACCCTGGAACCCAACGATATCGAAGTCCGTCGCTATTAGAGGCGAATTGTTGTTGGATACGCGGCCTACTTGCGGTGTGGAGTCAGCCCCTTGGCGCGGCCCCAAGTTACTGGGGTGTATGGAGTCAACGGTTAAGGATACATTTTCATTCGCAGATGCACCGACTTGAAAGGACTTGTTTTGAAAAGAACCATCGAGGAGTTGAAGGTCGCCCCATTTGGTGTGGGTCGCAATAGCATCGATTTCTTCTCTTAGCTGGTGCACTTCATGTTGGAGAGAGCTTCGGTCCACTGCACTATGGGTATCGCTCGCGGATTGTACGGCAAGTTCTCGCATCCGTTGAAGGATATTGGTAACCTCG
>CAXGXL010000572.1:0-3201 GCA_964013555.1 uncultured bacterium | reverse complement strand
CCAGCCATCGACCGTTTTCACGAAGCCGCGGAATGATCCCGGCTTGTACAAAAGAGCTTTTTCCTGCCCCCGAAGGGCCCACGATGGCAAGTATGGGTTCTTGGCGAAGTCGTTCCATGAGCCCCGCTATCTCTGCTTCGCGCCCAAAGAAGAAATTAGCATGCCGTTCTGCAAATGGAAGCAGTCCGCGAAAAGGGATTTCTTCATTCTCCATTTTTCGCGTGTCGGCAAAAAGAACTTCTCGAATTGTTTCGACGTAGTGTTCGGCGGAAGGTCTTTTGGATTGGTCTTTATTCAAGCAAGCTTGGGTGAGGTCAGCGATTTCCTTTGGAACATCTTTGAAATCGCTAAGCAAGGGGACCGGGTCATCACTGCAGACGCTAAGGCGAAGTTGTTTGGAGGCCATACGGTGGTAGGGAAGCCGATCGGCACAGAGCTCGAAGAGAATGAGTCCCAGGGCCCATACATCGGTTGCTTTGCTGCAGTTTTCTCCGTGCCACTGCTCCGGTGCCATATAAGCGGGAGTGCCAAGAAGGACTTTTTGACCTGACTTCGGTTCCAGGTCGGTGGGTGAGGTCGAGAATTCCTCGAGTTGTTCCGATACATCAACTTGATGGGCCAAACCAAAATCTACCACGCGAACTCTACCGTCTTTCGGAATGAGAATATTGGCGGGTTTGAGATCCCGGTGGAGGACTCCATGTTGGTGTGCTTCGGTCACAGCGCTGCCTACTGCCATACATATTCGGAGTATTTCAGGTAAACTCAATTGCTCTTCGGTGTGGCGTTGCTTGAGGTCCTGTCCTTCTAGGTACTCGAGGGCGACGTAGAGAATATTCTCATGGGTACCGACTTGATAGAGCGTGACGATGTGAGGGTGACTAAATCGGGCGGTCATTCGAGCCTCGTAAATGAATCTCGAGACAACCCTTTCAGAGGCGAAGAGCTCTGGGTGAATAACCTTCAATGCTACTTTACGCCCGAGTTGAAGGTCTCGGGCGAGGTATAGTTGCCCCATTCCACCCCGTGCAATCATACGCATAATGCGAAACTGGCCAACTTCGTCTCCGGTTCCAAAAACGCGCTTTAGCTCTGGGGGTGGCTGACATTCGCTGGTGTCTGCGTGTTCGTGGCGCGGTACTATTTTGGTTTTTAGAAAACCTTCGGTTTGTAGCAGTTCGGGTGGTGGCTTAAGAGGCTGAATCGTTGGCTCCGATGGGTCTGAGGAGTCGGTTTCTATCTTGATATCCTGAGCTAAATCCACCACGACTTCAAAGCAGGTGCGGCAGCCGTCCAGATGGTTTTGGACTTCAACCTCTAGGGGCCCTTTGAGCCGCCTTTCCACGAGGGCGAGCAGGGTGTTGTAGTCGGGACATCCGGTGGGCTTCATTGTCCATCCTGATTTTTCTTCAACATCTAATGATATAATTGAAAGGATACGATTTTGGAGGCGATTTCAACCTTTTTGCCAGCGGAAAGTGGACCTTTTGTCTGATTGCTTAGAATGGTCCAATTTTTCGTCAACGGACAGCGGGTCCGTCCGTGTTAAGTGTTGGACATTATAGAGGTTTAAGGTGGGTTAAGGGGCTTTCGTTATATCTGCCCCAAAAAAAAAACGCATTGTGTTGCATCATAATGCCACCGAGCGGTCATTAGAGGAGAACAATTAATTCCCTGGGGAGGGCCTAGATGAGTGCAACCCGTCTAACGGAGCGAGATTCAAAGAGCGATGCCGACAACCGACGGATGGTTGCCAGGCGCGTCGCGGGTATCCAGGGGATAAAAGAGTTTGCTAATTTTGCGGGTGAGGGCGCTCAAACTATGTCTTTGGAAACTTTGGGGGAAGCTTTAGAGGGGAAGTCTCTAGCTCTGAAAGCGTGCGTCGCGGGGGACTTGGGAGAGCGCCTTGGAAGCTTGCTGGAATTCCTCGGTTTTACTCTCTTTGCCTGCAAACCGATTAATCGAAGTGGGGCATCGGTTATTGCGACTCAGGGGGTAAGAATTCTAGACGATACCTGCTCTATTATTCAGCTCTCTCAGCATAGCGTTCTCGACTTTGATGCGGACCAGGCAGATTGCCTGGTCCGTGAGGTCTCGCGAATGTTTCCCGCCGCTAAAGGCACCGCCCATCTTTGCTACGATGCAGCCAATGGAGATACCGAGACCCTGGAGCTGGGTTTTGATGATTTAATCGTCTATGGGCGGCGATGCCTTATTTGGCGCGTCATAGAGCGGTCTTTGAGTCTGATTGGAGCTTTAGACGAGGAAGTTTGCAAAGTACCAGTTAGCCACGAAACCTTGAGTTTGCTTCGAAGAGCCCAGGGGGCTCTCGCGCTAATTCGTCAGATTTTGATTGGGGAATTCGATAGTACGCTAGAGGAGGGATTTCGATGGTCGTCCGAGCTAGGAATAAAGTCCGCCATTAATTCTTATTGTCAGGTTGTCACAACCGTGAATGAGACAATCAACTTAAATGCACGGGTGTTAGGTCGGGTCAAATTAAGCTCCCAGCCTCATCGGCGAGACTGAAAGCCTCCCAATAATAGCGGAGGTACCGTATCGAAGGGCCTTGAATGTACCGGAGGGCTAATCGAGGGAAATATTGGAAACGACTGCCGCGTCCCTTTCGGATAGACAAAACCCGTTGGGTTGCTCCTGGACGGTGCCGTCTCGCTTCCAAGATCTTTGACAGCGAGGCTCTTCGCTGAGGTTATCTACCGTAATGCTAGTCGAATCGCCGCTGACTAAGTTAAAGCGACTCACGCCGCAAAGGTCAGCTAACTCTGAGAGGTAAGGCTGAACGTTGGTAAATGTTGAAGCATCTACCACGGCGATAATTCCTGCATCTAAGGGGTTGGATATTCCGTCGTCGCTGCGGGCATTTTCTAGCGCCTTGAGGGCCGTTGAGCGAAGATCCATAACATTTTCCCAGCTGGTATCTGGTTTTTTCTCGCGCGATTGCGGCAATGCGGTGAGGTGAATAGACTGGTCTGAACCCTCAGGGAGTTTGTGGAGTTTGCTATACGCCTCATCGGCCGTGTGCACCAAAATGGGGGCTAAGAGTCTCAGTAGATTGTCAGCTATATCAAACAATACTGTCTGGGTTCGTCGGCGCTTTGGAGAATCGAGGGCTTCACAGTACAATCGGTCCTTAATGGCTGCCATGTAAACAGAGCTCAGGGGATCGTTGCAGAAATTGAA
>CAXGXL010000571.1:0-3202 GCA_964013555.1 uncultured bacterium | reverse complement strand
ACCGGGCGCCGAGGTACCATCGCATTGTCAAAGATATTAAGGGTTTCCAATTCAACCAAAAGGGATTCGCGTAGCTCACCAAGTTTTGACTGAGCTTCATCCAACTTCGTCTGAAGTTTCGCCTTCTCAACTGGATCTTTCTCTAGGGCCACCGCATCGTTCAATTCTTTGATTCGGGCGGAAACTTGCTTAATTCCATCCTTGCCTGGTTTCTTGAGGCCCAACTCTCGCTTGGACTCCCTACCATTTTTGAGCTCTTCAATTTGCCCCTGAATTTGCCCTCGATTGAACTCAAGCGCCATTCCCATGGCTCGAGAATCACGACAAGCTTCGGTCACCCAATCTCGTAATTTAGTTTCAGCCTCCGCAAGCTGATTCGCGTAGGGGTTTTCGGTTGAAGCGGGCTCGATAACAATCGATTTATCCGCAGGAGAAATCTCCTGCTGAACCCCCGGCGGCAACTGCCCGGAGTCGGTACTCGCCCCTCGAGAAAGCCGAGCAGCGTCTTGCCGCATGATTGCGATCTTACGAGCTAGGCCTCCAGAATAAGTCCAACTCGCCATTGCTTTTTCGTAAGTCTTTGCTTTAGCCGGGTCCGATGTCCTCAACGTCGCCAATTCATCATCTGTTAAGAATGTCCGTTGCTCTGAAATCTGCGATGGCGCACTCTTGTCTCGGGAACTCCCCGAAGTACCTTCAACCTCAGATACAATCTTCTGCATCTTGGCTTGTAGGTTCTTCATGTAATCCGTATCATCTTCTTTTTCCAGATTGTCCGGATTGACCCCATCGATACCAAAAGCAGCATTGAGCTTAGAACCAACCACCTCATTAGAATAGCTGTTGCAAGTTCTTATTAGATCTCGCATCAAACCGTGTTTATCTAGAAAGTTCTTTACTTCGGTCATCGTATAATCGAGTTTTCTAGATTGCTGCGATGATTTCGCTTCGGCAGTTCTCAATTCCTTAAACATCTGCTGCTCTTTTAAAGAGCGCTTCTCTTCCCGCATCAAAAACATGATAAAAAAGGCAGCTAAATTATCCCAACTCACATCCATGTCATCTAAGGGGGTCGAATAACGTGGGGCGCTAGGTGTTTCGGTCGAAACCTGCGACGCCAAATTAGAACCACCACTACCAATACGCATGGATAAAGCTGAGCTGCCGCTACCTACTCGAGTAGCACCCGTGGAGCGCGATTTTCGACTTCCTGATTTTTGCGCCGCTGCATGCTCGGCCATCAAAGAGTCTACATCAATCGGCTTACCACCTGCGGTTCGGTGCGGTAAAATTTGATGAAGAAAATCCTTGGCTCCTTCGGGGGTAATAGCTTGGCCTGAAGGAATTGGCAGAACGGGGCTTGAGCGCACATCCGAAGCAATTTGTTTTTGCGTCTCTGGTGCTAAGCCGGTTGAAGCATCAAGTGCTTGGGTTGCCCCAGTTAGAGTCGCAGTCGCTTGCGTAGATGAATCAGCAGCCTGGAAACCAGTTCGGTTTCGGCTCTCCGTATGCGCCCTACTTGATTCAAGCAAAGCCTCACCAGCCTCGACCCGGGCAGCCTTGCGTGCTCGTAAAGCTTGCCGAAACGCCTCTATCTTCGCTTCCCGCGGCGAAAGCTCTTGGGAAGGAGGTGTTTCAGCAGGCTGAGTACTTTGAGTTCCAGCCCCAGGAGATTGTATCGTTAAGTCATCCGCCATCGACTTTTCACAAATTCTAGCTTCTTAAAATAGCATTGAGAGAATCGGTTTTTCGCTGCATAAAGTCCTCAAGAAGCTTAATGGCTTTATCGTGAGCCTGTTTAGATTCCTGGTAATTACTCGAAGCATCATCAATGTACATATCAAGTTGATCTGCCTCTAGGTCATGATGCTTCGACCTTAATTCTTGCGCATCCGCTTCGGCCTGAAAACCAAAATTCTTATCGATAGCAGTTGCACCAGTGTTAATAACGCTTGATGAAGCAACGATAGCCTGGGACATCGCTGCATTTCCACCTCTAATTCCATAGGCACCGCCACCTAAGGAAACTGCGGCTGCCGCACAAGATGCACCAAACTGCACCCAGGCCGCATTTTTTTCCGCCTCAATCTTTGCAGCAGAGGCATCAATCGAATTTCTCTTCTCTTCAAATTTTCCTTTTTGGAGAGCATCCCTGAGCTCACGTGCAGTCTTTCGCTCTTTTTCAGCGGTTCGAGCCATTTCGGAAATCACCATCCAGGCTATGCATCCCTCGCCTTCCAAGCCCGAAACACTTTGGCGAAGCTCATCCACACTCGCCCGATCCCCCGCAGGAGCGCCCACAACCGGATCTGAATCGCCCCCGTTTAAAACCATATCGTTAGCAGCATTAACTTCAAAACCGTCGATGGAAACCAAAGAACCACCAACCATTCGCAATCCCATAGGAGCCAAAATAGCGGCCAATTCTTCCTCGGAAATGGGGCGCTCGGAGTCAATAGTACCGTTCGCATCGCTATCAACTCCAAGAGTGTAGCTATATCCGGATTCGGTATCCGCACCTTCGTGGGCCCTCAGGTATAGGCTTGGTGAATTGGGTGTATTTATGGCCGTACCAACTGACATGGTCATCTCCTCTAAAGAAAATTAAAAACTTATTTTTCGTCGTTTCTCTTCTAACCTTAGCTTAACTCGGTCTACCGGATAACATTTTTGACATAGTCTGAATTGAAGTTGCGTGACCCGCATCCATCATCTTGGTGGTTGCTTCAACGGTTTTGTTCTTAGACTCCATAATCAAGTTGATTACTTCGTGTGAATCCTGAATAGCATTTTGGATCAAGTCCAAGAGATTTCTCATGCGCTTCGTTTCATTATCCATTGCTTGAGCGTCGGCCGTCATCTGGGCTGTTTTGAGATTGCTTCCGGCTTTATAGACTCCCTCACCGGCCCCCATAACACCAACACTCGCAGCATAAGCGGAGCGCGCGCCCTCCATAGAAAAGGATACTGCTTTTGCGGACGAGCTCCCTGCTGCTTTGAACCCCTGGGCTGCAGCCTGAAAGCCCTTAGCCGTGCCTTTTGCTGCTTCTGCCGCTGCTTTCGTTGCTTGCTCGGCGGCTTTTTGCGCTGCTTTTGCCGCGTGCTTAGCTGCCGCGGTTGCTCCTTTTTCGGCCGCCTTCGCAGCTGCTTTCTCCGCCGCCGCTGTCGCTGCTTTGGCCGCCTCTTTAGCTGCCTGTTGAGC
>CAXGXL010000570.1:0-3212 GCA_964013555.1 uncultured bacterium | reverse complement strand
TGTGTCTTCTGGGGCATTGATGGTGGTAGGTGCCGAGCCATAGCAACAAGACTCAAACCGGAAGGCTGCCCGAAACAGCATGTCATGTCAGGTGGACTTAATGCTCATTTCCCCATCCCATATCCGAATTCTATTCGGCTGACAATTCCATTTCCGAAGATTATTATGATTCAAAACTTATCTTCTGTACAGGATTAGGATATGTCATTTTTCTCAAACACTCGCTCTATACACGCCGGGCGCGACGATCTCAGTCAAATAGGGGTGCATGCCGTTCCACTCGACTTTTCGACCACGTACCCCATTCAAGACCTGCAAAATGGGGCAAATGATCTGGGTGGCATGGCTCATGGACACAGGCCGCAATCCAATCCCATTTACGCCCGACTACACAATCCAACCGTGGCCCGATTTGAAGATGCAATGGCGCAAATTGAGGGCGCTGATGCGGGGATCGCTTTTGCATCAGGGATGGCTGCGATTACGGCGGCTTTGATGGCTGCCAAACAAAAAGGAAATCACATCATCGCGGTTCGTCCTTTGTATGGCGGTACAGATCATCTTCTCGCAAGCGGGTTGTTGGGACTAGAAGTTGATTGGGCAACCCTCGAAAGTGTACCAAAGATGATCCGCGAGGACACATCCCTGATCATTGCTGAAACGCCGGCAAATCCTTCATTGCAATTACTCGATATTAGCAGACTCGTGGAGCTAGCTGGCCCGGTACCAGTTATGATCGATTCAACTTTCGCTACTCCTGTTCTACAAAATCCGATTGCATTAGGTGCACACGCTGTCGTTCACAGCGCAACCAAATATCTAGGTGGGCACGGAGATGTCATGGGAGGTATTGTGGTAACAAATGAAGAATGGGCCACGACACTTCGAAGTATTCGGGTTGCAACGGGAGCTGTCTTGCATCCCTTCGCGGGCTACCAATTGCATAGAGGTTTGCAGACACTTGGTGCGCGCGTGCGAACAGCCCAGGCGAACGCAATATTGCTAGCACAAAAACTCAAAGACCACTGCATGACTTCGGAAGTCTATTTTCCGGGCTTTCCCGAATGCGACCCCCACGGCCTGGTTCAAACTCAAATGCGTGGACCCGGTGCCATGATTGCCTTTTGTCTCCCAACCTACGAAGCCGCGGCCAAAGTCATGCAATCAGTTCGTCTTCTCACTCCAGCTGTTAGCTTGGGCTCGGTGGACACCCTGATTCAACACCCGGCTAGTCTGACGCACCAAGTTGTTGACAACTCGGTCAAGGACGAACTCGGCATTACTCCTGGGATGCTCAGAATCTCTGTCGGCCTAGAAGATATGAATGACCTCTGGGAAGATTTGTCCCAAGCCCTCGATAAAGCTCAATCCGTTGGTAAAAAATACCCTGCGCTTAAAGCTGTAGGCAAAGTCTAGTAACCAAAAGACTAGGACGCTTTGTCAACCGGTACACTTTCTTTTTCAAAAACGCTACCGTGTAATTTATCCAAGAGCCTTGCCCCGGTGGTCGAAATAACCTCAGCGTTGTACTGCGCTCTAGGCAGTGCACGCTCGACAAATCGCTCAAGCAAATCACGTCGTTCGGGAAACTTACGAGCCTGCTTTAATAGTATTTCGCAAATAGCTACGTCCGTTAGAATGTGAGTGAGTCGCTCTGCATGAAGAAGAGCCGGAGCAAAATCCGCTTTTGGATCCCAATTCAAGAACTTAGACTTCCATTCAGACAAAGGTACACCATTGAGGGCTCTAATCTTACCACTTGCCACACGAGAAATAAGGCTTTGTTGAGCACCAAAACAAAGAGCCTGGATTTTCGCTACCTTTCTCTCAAGTGGATCCCGAACAGAAATGCTTCGCCACCGCGCCTCTGCCGCTCCCTTAACCAAGTCTTGGGGATTCTTTGTAATTTGCAGCAGTGTATCCTTGGTAGCCATTAAGGCTTGAATCTGAGTTGTTCCTTCGTAGATCGGAAGCACTAATGAATCCCGCAGAAGTTTCTCTGCACCATACTCATTCGTATATCCACTTCCGCCGTGGATCTGCATCGCCATTCGGCCATGCTCGACCGCTTTCTCAGCGGCAAAGAACTTCAAAAGTGGTGTATAGCGACGAGCTATTTTCCCATGTTTCTTTCGAATAGCCTGATATCGTTTCAAATCAGGACTATCTGTTCCCTCGAGAGCCTTAACTCGAAATTCCGCAAAGACTTCCAACTCATTGTGATAAGCCGCCTCAACGCAGATGGCACGAATAGCTTGGATTTCAGTTTCCATGGTTTCGAGGTACTCGGCTATCATTTCATGTTTATCGATGGTTTTGCCCATCGAAAGCCGTTGCGAGGCGTATTCTTTCGACATTCGATAAGCCGCTTCAGACAATCCTAAACTCTCGAACCCAACGCTCAACCGAGCATTGTTCATTAGCTTAAGCATCAATCTGAACCCATCACCTCGTCCCCCAATCAAATAACCCGGTGATTTTTCGAAAAGTATAGTGCAGGTAGGAGATGCTCGATGCCCTATCTTCTCTTCAATTCGCTCCACTTTAACGGTGCGTCTTCTCCCAGATGGAGTCTCTTCCCAAGCCGGAACCAAAAAGAGGGAGAGCCCATTCAAGCCAGCAAAGGCGTCACTTTGATCATCCTGAATTTCAGAACGCGCAATGACAAGATGATACTTCGCATTGCCGGAAGTGATAAAACACTTTTCGCCAGAAATTAACCAGGTGCCGTTCTCATCCAATTCAGCCTTGGTGCGAAGAGCAGCCATATCACTTCCCGCATGTGGCTCGGTAATGTCCATGCACCCCCATTCTTTACCGGACATAATCTCTCGAATGGCCTCAATAAAACGAGTGTTCTTGATTTCAAAAGTATCTCGGTCAAACTCCGTCGTGCCCTCAAGAATCGAATACATCAAAAGTATGAGTGCAACCCCACCGTGAAACCCGAAATGGGTCATGATCGAAACATCACCACGTGCAATCAATTCACCTGCCAGCATATAAACCAAAATGGGCGTATTCATGCCGCCAATTTCACGAGGCTGCCCTAGTGAATGAAGACCAAGCTCGCCCATCTGCTCAAAAATATCGGTCATAGCCTGAGGCATCTGAACTTCACCATCCACAAGTTCAGAATGATCTCGGTCGATATTCGCTGCATGGGGGGCGATTTGCTCGGCAACAAAGCTACCTATCATGTTGAGCACTTC
>CAXGXL010000569.1:0-3214 GCA_964013555.1 uncultured bacterium | reverse complement strand
CTCCTTTCATTGCGATGTTACGTGCCACTTGTGAACCCTTATTATTTTACACTTCTGCTTGTGTTTTTCTCGCTTGTCTGGGGGTGTGCCAAGACCGAGACCGATTTACCTGCTCCCAGAAAGGCTATTGCTGAGGTAAATGGGGAGCCTATTTATCTCGATGACTTTGTTCAAGAATTGAACCGAATTCAAATCAAGACCAGCAATGGATTGCCTGTTGCGGACGCCAAACGCGTCCAGGCTCGCGTTCTTTTGGACAATTGGATTAATCAAGCTTTGATTTTACAAGAGGCTAAGAACAATCACATTGTGGTCGGCATCGATGAAGTGGATGCCGCTTATCTCAGAGTCAGAAATGGTTGGCAGCCCGCTGGCTTTAGAGCGACGTTGCTCGAGACCTCATTGAGTCCAGCTATTGTGAAGGCAGAACTTCGCAAATTGCTCTTGATTAAGCGCTATCTGCGAGACGTCATTTATGCCCGCATCGCCATTCGCGATGATGAAATTACCCAATACGTCCAGCAGCGGCCGGAAATTATGTCTCGTCCAGAGCGAGTTCGAGTGCGTCAGATTATTGTTAAGACCAAAGAAGAAGCAACGAATATTGCTCGTGAAATTCGTCGAGGGATGAAATTCGACGAAGCGGCTATGAAGTATTCTCTGGGGCCAGAGGGCAAAAACGGTGGGGATTTAGGTTTTTTCGCGCGGGGTGAAATGCCGGCTATATATGACGAAATCTGTTTTAAGTTGCGCACTGGCGAGTTGAGTTCGGTGGTTACGACGGATTATGGGTTTCATCTTTTTAAGGTTATTGATCGAGAACCAATAACCCAACGTCCTATGGGAGAAGTGCGCGATTCCGTAGAAAATCTTCTACGGCATCAGCGAGAGTCTTCGGCCCAAGTGCAAGTGATTTTCAGGCTTCGAGAGAGCGCGAAGCTCAAACTTCCGACGGAGAAAGAAATTGAAAGTGTTCTATAGAGTAATAATATCTTTGGGTGTGGCTTTATGCTCTTTATTGAGCTCGCCAGTTCAAGCGAAGAGGCTCGTTGTAGATCGCATCGTTGCGGTTATTGAAGACCAGATTGTTACCCAACGGGAGTTAGAGAAACGGGCTCAACCGTTTATGAAGCAACTCGAAGCAATCGCTGATCCGATTATGCGAGAGCAAAACCGCAAAGCCATTTTGCTGAAAGTATTAGACATTGAAATCGGCGAAAAGATGGTCGACCAGGAAATTCAAAAGAGCAAGGATATGCTCGGCGTTACGGATGCTGATATCGATCAAGCTATTGAAGAGGTGATTCGTATGAATCAGCTAACGCGGGATCAATTGCAGAGTGCTCTTTATGGTCAGGGGATTACTTGGGCTGAGTATCGCTTGAAATTGCGAAATCAAATTGAACGGGCCCGTCTGATTCAGTTCAAGGTGCGGGGTAAGGTTGAAGTCTCTCCGGCCGCGGTAGCTGAGCGCTGTGAAGAACGCCAGGCTAGTGGGGCGAAAGATTTACTCGTTTGCGCTTCTCATCTTTTGCTGGCAGTCAAGCCAGGAACTCCAGATGAAGAAGTAGAGCGTATTCGTTTACGAGCTTCCAAACTTCAGGCAGAACTCGCCAATGGGGCGGACTTTGCTGCCTACGCACTTAAGTACTCAGATGATAAAGGGACTCCAGACGGAGCTTTGGGCTGCTTTGGTAAAGGGGAAATGGTTGTCGAGTTTGAAGAGGCTGCATATGCTACTGAAATAGGCAAAGTATCTCCGGTGGTTAGAAGTCAATTTGGCTTCCATATTATTCGCGTAACGGATAGAAAAAATCCGGCTACGGCGGGTTGTTCCACACCAGAGGATTTGACCCCGTTTCGAAACGAAATTTATCAGGAGGAAATGCAGCGAGAAATGCAAGTCTGGATTGCTGGTTTACGCAAAAGCGCCTTCGTGGAAATTAGGCTCTAGAATTATTATGCCCAGACAAAGCAAAGGCGAATTGACGCATCTCAATGAGCGTGGGGAAATGCACATGGTGGATGTTGGTGAAAAACCGGCGACCCGACGCGTTGCTATTGCGCAGACGAAGGTTCTCTTGGGGGCCGAAGCGCAAAAAGCTATTGAATCAGGGGCCAAGAAGGGTGATGTGTTCGCTGCAGCTCGTTTTGCTGGAATTAATGCCGCCAAAAAAACATCAGAACTCATTCCTTTATGCCATTCTCTGAGATTGGACCATGTTGATGTTGAGCTCCTCTCCGAGTCCTATGGGCTTCGTATTGTGGCCACGGCGACCGCTTATGGTCCCACAGGGGTTGAGATGGAAGCGATGACAGCCGCGAGTGTTTCTGCTTTGACAATCTACGATATGCTCAAAGCGGTAGAGCGGGGAATTGTGATTGAGTCGACTTTCTTATTGGAAAAACGTGGAGGGCGAAGCGGGCTTTGGCAGCGTTCTTAATTGGAGGGGTGCTCTTTCGTTGGAGCATGTACTTCGACAATTGCTCTTATTAGGCTTGGTATCGTGGCTTCGGAGGCGAGAGCGTCTGCTCTGAGGTTGTGCTTTTCGAGGGCTTGTTGCGTTATAGCACCAATGCACGCCACCTTATATTGAAAATCCGTTCCATAGGCGTGAACAAATCCTTGGATAGCAGAGGGACTGGTAAAGGTAATCCAATCGATAGAGTCCGGTAAGGGGGGGCCGCTTTGAATGGGAATGGTTTCATAAAGGTTGGCAGGGGTGACGTTCGCACCGCCTTGGCGGAGTCCCTCGATCAGATTGTTCCGACCATTTTGGGCTCGAGGCAAGAGAAAGCTCTTTGAGGAGATTTCGCTTCCGTAGTAGCTCTCGATGAACTTAAGTAGTCCATCTGCAGTATATTCAGAGGGAAGATGGCCTTTGGAAAACCCATGAGCTAGAGCTACTCGTTGTGTGGCCGGTCCCACACAAAATAAAGTGGTTGTATCGAAGGCGCTAGGCGCCATCTCCAGTTCGTGCAGGGCATCTACGAATGAAAGAACTGCATTGGCACTGCAGAACAAGAGACCGTGATAATCTCCGACTCTCGAGGGCTTGAGCATCTCCATTGCTTGAGCTCGAATGGAGCCTTGCGTTGGATGTAGCTCGATTGTGGGGTGGATGAGGGCCTTTGCACCGTGAGCCTCTAGAGCTTTCGCCAATGCATTTGCTTGGTGAATCGGTCGAGTGACTAATATTCTAATGCCCGAGAG
>CAXGXL010000568.1:0-3218 GCA_964013555.1 uncultured bacterium | reverse complement strand
GTGTTTATTCTAATAACCTTCCTATGGATGCTGAAATTCCAATTTCCAATGCACTTTTCAAACTACACAACGGCCCCCTCCTTTCCGAATGCGATTCAAACTCAACTTATGAATCGAAGGTAAGCCACACACACTTACCCAGAGTCAATCCGACCAATACCCTATACCCACTCCATCAATCATGGATTCAGCCCCTCCGAAAACTTCACCCCACTCGCGCCTCCCTTATAGATTCGGCCAGCGCACCTACTTTTCTGCTCTTCAAATCGCGTGAGGTAAACCACCAGTGAAAATGCTTGAAGTACACCGCTTCTATCCGGGAGTTGCTCTGGTTGTCACCGAATTAGGTTCGGTTTTACTCGGAGTTCCGACGGACGCCTTTAAAGCCACCAAACATTATTGCACCAACGCAGGGCTCCCATTTCCCAGGATCTTGGTGACCCCCAACAAAATGCTCATCAACGCCGCTCCACAATTTAATCCCGAGTTTTTTCTCTACGATTTCTTGTTCATATACGGCGCAGCATTCAAACCTGAACTTGCGGGGCAACGTCTTCAATTGGTCCTAGATGAACAACAGGTTCTCGAAGTCAAACGTGCGCTTCAAATTACTTTAAGTGGACCTAGCCTAGAGGAACTCCAATCCTACCAAGACAACCATGGAAACCAAATCGTAGACAACGCAACCGCTACCTTTCTCTCCAATGTCGCTATGCACATGGCCATTCAGAAAGACGGAAAGCCACGCTCATTAGACGACATGTTAGATATCCGCACCTTTGATAGGAAAGGCACAGTGAATCTTCTCAATGGCGAACTCACCCTTGAGCGAAAGAGTGAGAACAACTTCACCGTCAAGAGAGGACGAAAATCGGAACACGTCGATCTCAGTGTTCGTTCACGTGTTATTCCCTACGCTACGTTGCCAATTCCCAGCACAGTTCAAAGACCACTTAAGTTTGGAGTCAAACCCCTGGGAACTCGAAGTGGTTTTGACTTATCGGGACCAAGTACAGGATTTATTATTTGGGTTGACGGAAAAGCTTGTATCTACGACGGCCCCGTTGGAACCCGCTACCTTCTTGAGTCTCAAGGGATCGCTTGCGACGACATCTCCATGATTGTGCTAAGCCACTGCCATGAAGACCATATGGGAGCCTTTGTAGAATTGGTCCTTTCAGGCCATCGACCCAAAGTATTCACCACAGAGCCCATCTATCGCTCTGCACTCATTAAATTGAGTTCCTATTTTCGAATGTCACAAGAACGTGTAGCCGAATATATCGACTACCACCGAGTCACTCCAGGAGAACCCTTCGATGCGCTGGGAGCAACCTTTGAATTATTCTATACCGTGCATGCAATCCCAGCGGTGGGAATCAAGGTTCGCTATCTCGGCTCTGGCAATAGACAGCAACTGGTTATCTCAGGGGATACACTTCACCACGAAGGGCTTTTGGAACTCCAACAAAAGGGGATCATCACGCGAGATAAATGTACAGAGATGTTAGAATTGGTTCCTCGCTCGAAAAATAATGGGGCCCTCTTTTTCTGTGATGTCGGGGAATCAATTATTCATGGTCACCCCAGTGATTGGTCCGATAACCCAAACCAGGTACTCTACTACCACTGCCCGGACAACGCCCACACTCGTTCCTTTGGCCGAGAACTCGCAACTCCAGGAAAAGCAATTGAGCTCATTGAAAACGCTCCTATGATTCGGTCTGCACCACCGCGACTAATGGTTGCTCTGAGTTTTCTAGATATAACAGATCCCCAATGGCTCAATCGCTTTCTTGAACATAGCCAAACCATCGAATACACCACCAACGAGATCCTAGTACGCGCAGGAGATCCCATAAGTCAATTTCTTTGTGTGGTCGTCAATGGCCTTCTCGAGGCTGATGGACATACATCTGATACTCCCATAACTATTCGTCCGGGCGAATTTTACGGATTCCTAGAACACGTTGACCCCCAGGGTAAAAGCACCGCAACCATCCGAGCACTCTGTCCCTCGGAACTGATTGAAGTTCCCACGAGTATTCTCACCGAATACATCGATTACTTTGGTCTAAGTGAACTACTTCCGTTCATTGAAACCATCCGGCCCGTAGTGGATGCGACTCCGCTATTCAGGAGTCTCAAAATAGGAGAGCGCAACTTACTTTCCAGACAAGCAAGTCAAGAATCGTATGCACAAGGAGCCGTCATTGTACCTCAAGGCTCGTCTGACAATTTCTTTTATCTATTGGTTGATGGAGCTGTTTCGGTCTACAAAGAGGAGAAAAAAATTACCGATATATACAGTAAGACAAACTCTAGTTATTTCGGCATTAGTGCAGCTCTCAAACCCGGCCAACCAAGAACGACCTCGATCCGGGCTGCATCGAATGTTAAGCTGGTGCGTCTTCCTGCTCAAACCATTCGCAGCCTCTTTGATGAAGAGATGGGAATTCACTACGAACTAACTCGCACGCTGGATTCCCGCTTGGTAGCTTTATCGAAGTAAGTTTCGGTCCGAACCATCTTCCTGAAGGCACCCTAGACTATTCGCAGGGTTCGAGAGGGTCTCCACAATGGACTCAATAGCGCCTTTCGCAGTCAAGCCATCATCGATTCTCTCGTCGTAAGTGATCTTCAAAGGCAAGACACGTCGAACCATCGGCTTGCCATCAATCGGGACAACTCTTTGTTCAATCTCACCTGCCACAATAAAGATAGGACAATTCCCCCATTCAAAGAGATGATGATATCCTGGCTTCATGCCAAGACTGCCGAGGTTTGCAATAAACGCACTCGTAAACATCCCGTCCTTTTCAATGAAATCGCCAGGAAGGAGATTGAAATAATTCGCACACCGCCCGAATGCCACACAGAGCCTTAAAATAGGGCGAGGCAATTTAGACAGCAAGCCAAGCTCTCTGTCTTCATAAGTAATTTGCTCACTTCTCTGTACGGAAATCTCACCGTCAATTCGCCTGGAAAGCTCTTCGAAGCTCTCATCCCCGAAGGTCTCCAATTTAACCGTAGCCAGCTTGGCAGCCTTATCGAGCTTCTTTCGCTTCATGCTAAAGGTAACCCACACACCATCACGTTGATAAAGCCTGTGCCCTGCGACAAAACGGTTCATATTTTGATTTTTCCGCAATGCCCTGGCAGTTGCAGCTACCAATACATGGGTCATGGTCGCATCGAACTTAAGACGGGCTTTCTCT
>CAXGXL010000567.1:0-3236 GCA_964013555.1 uncultured bacterium | reverse complement strand
GCTCGTAAGCGTAATGAGAAGCGCAGGGCAGTGCTCAGAGAACTTAAGGGAGGCGCAACGGTGGAGCAATTCATTAAGTTTGAAAAGCCAACTCCTAAGGCAAGTGGAAAAGCAAAGGTAGCCCGACCAGGAAAGCTTGACTTGGAAAAGAAGTTGAAGCTGAAGAAAATGGAGCTCAAAGACTCTCCTGCAGCTGATCCCAAAGCGAAAAACTAAGGTTTGAGTCTAGTAGTATCTCAAAAAGCCCCAGTTAATGGGGCTTTTTTTTTTGTGGGGAAGGGGAGGACATAGAGGGAGTTTTGTTGAATAGAGTGTGCAGGGGGGACGCTTGTGGCTGCTTGAATCCCAATAAATTTAGAGTCTAACTTTCCAGGTCATTGGTTGAACCACCTAATTTTTGTCGAGAAAAGTGAACTAGCTCATCAGCTAAACCCATAAGAAGGTAGCCGCAAAAGAAACTCAAGATGGCAAACGTGGGTCGGTAGGTTATCGCTAGCACCATGAGGATTGCAGTGAGTATCGACAAAATGATGAGAGGCTTTTTGCCCTTTTTGAGGTCCTTGAAATTTCTATATCGCACGTTCGATACCATCAAATAAGCAAGAATGAGAATAAGTGCGACAACGCCTTCATGGGCAACGACTGGCCCTTGGATGGTTCGTTGATGGTACATTACTAAAGAAATCAATGTACCCGCTGCGAGTGGGGTAGGCAGCCCAATAAAATGTGGCGATAGCTCTGTAGAATGTGCGGCCAAAACATTGAAGCGTGCGAGTCTAATCGCAGAAGAGGCGACGTAGGTAAACGAAATAAATACACCGAGCAGCCCCATAGAGTGAAAGGCCCAATGATAGACAATTATACCTGGAGCAATTCCAAAGGTTACCAGATCTGCAAGAGAATCTAGTTGGACTCCAAATTCGCTTTGGGTTTTGGTGAGCCGCGCAATGCGTCCATCGGCCATGTCGAAGAATGCACCAAAGAAAACGGCCAACGATGCCTGATAGAGTTGTTGATGCGTGGGGAAATTTGAAACGTGTATAATGGCGTACACGCCACAAAAAATGCTTGAGGTGGTGAATAAGTTAGGAAGCACGAACATTGCTTTGTGCAAGTCGAATTGAATAAGCCGTCTACGGAATTGCCGACGTTGACGTTTGCGACGAGTGTTGGAGCGTCGCTTCATACTATTCGGATACCTCACCACCTGGATTTGAAAGGCCGCAGGCTCTTATATTATCGTTTTCACAGATTGTTTCTTCTTGGCATTCTGCTTTATCGAGATAACCTTCACAGATTTCTTGCTCTGCATTTGTGGTGTTTCGCTGACTGGCTTCGTTTTTCTTGGCCTGGGTGCAAGCCTGTTGCTCGGCTTCACTTGCCTCGCATTTACAGAGGCGAGTAGTAAGCTCAATGCATGGTTCCGTACAGCCCGTGAACGCCAATAAGACCATGATACACAAATTAATGAGATATATTCGAGAAAAGCTCACGTTAGTCCTTTTCTTGCCTGGCTGGTGGGGCCAGACTCTGTATTACTATTGCTTTGTTATAGGCTAGCTCAAGCGCATTGGGGCTTTTGTTCTAAGGCAGACCTCTAGCAGTTTCCTGCTTGTTTGTACAACCCAATCAGATATAGATCATCATAACAATTATGTTGCTTAAACAAGGAGATGGATTCTGAGGACCCTTCTTTCAGAGGGCTATGTACTTGGGCTTTTGTCTGATTTGGATAGGAGTCTCTCAGAGAGTACGCAGCAGATGAATGTGGCTCGAGAGCGCGCAGCCACTGTAGAGGAGCAGCTTTCTGCGATTCTACATAAGCGTCATGAAGTGCAACTTCGTTTTGAAGAATTCCAGCGAGATGCTGCTTCTTCTCATTTTCAGATAGCCGAATTGAATTCGACTCTTGCTTCCATGCATCAGCGCTCAGCAGGTTTGAGTCATCGGGCTGAAGAGCTTAGAGAGAAGATGAAGCAATTGGATCGGGAAGATCCTGGATATCGGCATATTAGACGAACTCGAGCTAGGATTTTGACCGGACTTGAAGATTTGAATACCGAAATAGTGCAGCTCAAGTCTACTCTTGATGAGGAGAGAGAAAAGAGCAAAGGGCTTGAGGAGCTTGTTCAAAGCGAGCGAAATGAGTTTCAAGCATTAGCGAAGGAAGTTGACAGCCTCCAAGGGAGTCTGCCCGGACCACAGCTCTATGTTGATGCATTTGACTTTGGAGTAGGTAAGGCCAACTGCGATTTGTATCTAGATCGGGATTTTACGAAGTGGTCCGAGGATATCTCAAATTGCATATCGCTTGTATTGGAGCTGCACAGAGATCTGAGAGCCGGCAAATATCGGCTTGATACCAATAGCGAGTTTTTGGGCGGGCGCTCTTTGGCGACAGCAGAGGCCATGTTTGCAGCAGTGGCAATAGGAGAGCGGGGTCTGGCTAGGACTCTCTTTGAGTTGGCCTGCGATCCGGAACTCTATTTTCACCAGATTTTCGGTGTTTTTCGGTGCTGGTGTTTGGGGCTCTATCTCGAGGGGCGTTATGAGCAATTATCCGCTCTTCTTCAGGAGCACCGATTTAGTGAGGGAGTGCGGGAGGCCTACGTTATTTGTTTTTTTGCTTTGTTAAATCGGGATGGCTCACAATTGGCGCTTGGTCTCAAAGATATTGTTCGACATGAATGGGCTTTGTGGGCCCAAGGGGGAAAAAAGCGGGCCGCGGGTATCGTGAATTTTGGAGCGGCAGCTTTATGCACGCTTGCTTTGGAGCGCGGAATGCCGGTTGCACTTCCTGCTGATACGATTCCAGAGTTGGTTTTGACCCAAAGCTGACCTTATGATCTGGCAAAAAAGTACGTTTTTGGGAAATTAATTTCATTTTTTTTTGCTGAAGAGACCTGGCCTGCCGTTTTTCGGAGGAGTTTCTGTACTTCGAGTGCGCTTGGATAAATGAGGCTCCAGAGCAAAAAGAATATTTAAAACAGGGCTTTATGGAAGTGTTTTTGTGTGGGGGGATTGTCTACACAGTTGCGAGAGTTGGTAGAACTGGAGTGCCAGGGCTTGGGGTTATAAACTCCTAGGGCTGCAGTGGAATCCGCGCGGAGTGATTTTATTTCATTGGAGTTAAAGCTTTTTGTGAGCAAGGGAGAGTAAAGCACTGGGCTCGTAAGGAATGCGGCTTTCGCCAGAAAATTGACTAACGGGGACGTGGAAATTAGCGTTGTAAGGTG
>CAXGXL010000566.1:0-3238 GCA_964013555.1 uncultured bacterium | reverse complement strand
GCGACTTGGTCTCTTTGGAGTTACCTTTGGAAGCCCGCCGAACGAGGGGTTTATTCAATAGCAATGCAAGTAGCCGATAGCAGCATTCCGACCCGTCGCTTGGACATGGGCTGGTATGAACGCTCCGTTAGAATTGACGAGGTATAAAATGAACCTAGCCTTGAACCCTCTGGTAAAATCCCTTCGCTGTTCGTTAACGGGTACGCAATATCGACCTGGTGATTTCGACCACCCTATAGGTTTATGCACCTGTTGCGACCGGCCGGGTAAACCCCTGACTATCGAGTACGATTACGACAATATTGCGAGTTTTCAAACGACGCGGCCGGGTTTGTGGCGTTACGCGCCTCTTTTGCCGGTTGCTCAGGTGCCCGATTCTTATGGGGCTGACGTGGGCCAGACTCCCCTAACGTACTTGGATAGGCTTAGTGATACATTGGGTCTTGAGCTCTTTGCCAAGCACGAGCGTTGCAACCCATCGGGAAGCTTTAAGGATAGAGGCTTGGCTATAGGAATCGCCCTTGGGCACGCCCTGGGGGCCAAACGATTTTGCCTTCCAACCCAGGGCAACGCCGGGGTGGCGGCTGCCATGTTTTCAGCGAGGCTGCAGCTTCCTAACGCTCTTATTTATATGCCCACCACCCACCGGGGGACGTCCTATGCCCAGAGGGCAAAGCAATACGGGGCCGAGATTCGGTTTTTTGGAGATACCCTAGCCGATTCAGGGAAAAGGATGCGGCGCGAATTGAGCGACGAGTTGGCCTGCGGGGACTACGTGGATATGTCCACTTTTTTCGAACCAGGGCGCCTCGAAGGCAAAAAGACCATGGGGTTTGAGATTTTTGAGTTTTTTGGCGAAAACTTGCCGGACTACATTCTTTATCCAACCGGGGGTGGCACCGGCCTTGTTGGTATTTGGAAGGCCTTTGCTGAATTGCGGGCTATGGGGGTTCTTGGGGCATCGACTTCTTTGCCCAAATTGGTTGCCGTGCAGTCAGAAAATTGCTCTCCGGTGGTTGATGCATTCTTAAATAGTCAATCGGAGGTGCACCCGGTTGTGTCGAAGGGAACCAAGGCCGATGGATTGAACGTTCCTGGAGCCATTATGGGACATGGCATTTTAAAGGCGCTTGATGAAAGTCAAGGGCTGGCCATAGCTATTAGCGAAGCGGCCATCACTGGGACCTTTGAGTCTCTTAATGCCCAAGGAATTAGCGTTAGCTATGAAAGTGCAGCCACCATCGCTGCCGCGAAGGATCTCCGACAAAAGCAGGTGATTCCCAAAGGCTCTAGCGCTCTTGCGTTATTTACTTCGGGCTTGCTTACAAGTTTGTAGGGGAGAGTTGCAAGAAGGTGGCGGGGCACGTTATTGAAGATTGTTCAAGAGCATAGGGCGCTAATGCGGTATTTGAGAAAGAGATTTGGTTAGATGGACTTTGATTTCTTTTTTGCACTCAAAAAACTCATCGGTCTTTGGGTGATGCCGCTGAATTTTCTTATTGTATTTTTTGTTGTTTCGCTTTTGTTGAGAAAGTACAAGCCTAGGCTGAGTGCAGGCATTAACATTGCAGCATGTTTGATGCTTGTTCTTTTTAGCAGCTCAAGCTTTGCCTCCCTTGTTATTGAAACTCTAGAGTCCAAATATCAGGTAAATCACCAGCCCCCGACGAGCGCCTGTTATATTCATGTTCTCGGTAGTGGCAACGGCCCCTACAATGAATTAGCACTGCATCAATTAAGCCAAACTTCTCGTTCAAGGCTTCTTGAGGGATTGCGGCAGATGAAGGTAGCGGAGCGAGCAAAGCAGCCCTGTGTTTTGGTTTTGAGTGGCTATGCCAAAAAGAGGAACCAAGAGCCCCATGCACGAGTAATGGAGCGAGCCGCTCGAGAATTGGGATATACTGGACCGACTCTACTTCTAGAGGGGGCCAAAGATACCATAGAAGAAGCAAGAGCGTTGAAAAACGAGGGCGTTGACGAAGTGGTTCTGGTGACATCGGCTTTGCACATGCACCGCTCCGTTAGAATTTTTAAATCACAAGGCTTCTTAGTGAAGCCAGCTCCCGCTGACTTTTTGGCTTCGATTGTAAGGGAGGGCGCGATTGTCTCTGCGGGCAACTTATCACGCATCACCCAAGCGTGGCATGAGTATGTCGGCTTGGTGTGGTTATGGATTCGAAATATCTAGTTTGCACTGGGGAGGAGGCCACACTACGTGTTGGGGTTAGGAGCGCTCGTAGGCTACTTGTGCTTCGCGGTTGATTTCATCAAGCAAGCTCGAGTTCAGTAATTTTTTGCAAGCATGCAAGATTTGCGGCCCTTTTTTTGGGGACTTAATTGTGTATCACCATTAGATTAACGAGCTTCCGCAGTGGCTACAAAACCGTGCGTCATTTTCAAGAGGTCGGTGGTTACAGGCTTGGCAAGGATCTAGGGATGGGCTTGTTATTTCTGATTTTTGAGCCCGCATGGCTAGAGTTGCCGTCGAAATTTCACTGGTTACAATCCCGGTGGGAACCGCCAAAATGCCCCAGCCCATAATCATGATAGTCGCCGCGATAAATTGCCCCAGGCTAGTGGCGGGTGAAATATCACCGTAACCTACCGTAGTAAGAGTGACGATGGCCCAGTAGATACTTCGTGGAATGCTATCAAAACCGCTTTTTTGCCCTTCAACCAAATACATCACTGAACCCAAGAGAATAACGATGTTCATTACAAAAAAAAGAAAGATAAAGATTTTACGCTGACTGGAGCGTATGGCTGTCATTAATAGATCGGCCTCTCCTACATATTGAGCCAATTTGAGAACCCGAAATACTCGCAAAACGCGAAGTACTCTCACCACTGTAAGCACTTGCGTGCCGGGAACGAATAAGCTGAGGTAGCTTGGCAAAATAGCGAGCAAATCAATAAACCCCAAAAAGCTAAAGACGTAGCGCGAAGCTTTGAGGGAGCAAAAGATTCGAATGAAGTACTCCAGAGTAAATAGAATGGTAAAGCCCCATTCTATTTGATTGAAAATATCTCCAAAGGAGTCGTGATACCTAGGAATGCTATCGAGCATGGTAAAAAGAACGCTCAGCCCGATTGCTACGATGAGAATAATGTCAAAGAGTCGACCGGCTTTGGTTTCGGTACCGAAAATGGTGGTTCTGAGTTTTTCTCTCACGGTTAGACCCTTCGTATGGTGGAGCGGCATCCTACTTGAGATCGTCCAATAAGAATCACCCGAAGA
>CAXGXL010000565.1:0-3239 GCA_964013555.1 uncultured bacterium | reverse complement strand
AATGGTGACGATTCCAGCGGTGACAATTCAGGTGCGAATAGCAATGGCGGTGATACGACTCCCGGTGGTGAGACCGATTCCCAAAATGACGATTCGAGCCCCGGGGAGGAAAGCCAACCTGTCAGTGACACAGCTGATGAGCAACCGGTAGAGAATTTCGAAGGTGATTGTGACCGAAATGGGTTCGATGGGGTAAGGCACTCTGCTCGTAAAACACAAAGTGTATTGCGTTACATTGCGCAAACCAGCGTGGGGTACCCACATGACCGCCTTATTTTGACTTCTTTTCAGGACGGTTTTGGCGGCCCTACTAGCCCGGGTAGCTACAGTTTAGAAGGTAGTAATTATTCAGACTGCGGTTTGTGTCTTTTGGCTCTTGCTAATTGTACAGATGGGGAAAACTGCGAGAAAGTCTTTTATGCCGACGAAGGCTCGGTTGAAATCACGAGTATTGGAGAATCGGGGCAAGTTTTGGCTGCGAGTTTGCTCGGGGTGAAGTTTAGGGAGGTTACGATAGCTGAAGAAACCTACGTATCTACTCCTGTGGTGGAAGGCGACCAATGGTGTATTTCCGATTATAGTTTCAGCGTTGTTATTGGTGCTGGCGCCACGGACGTGCTCGGCCCTGATGCGGGTGGTACTACGACCGGCGGAACGAGTGAAGAAACGGGTGACGACGGGGCCGGTACAAACCCTGATACGAACACCGATAGCGACAACGGCGGTACAAATGGCGCAGAGATTGGCGAAGGTGTGGCGATTCTCGGCGGCGGAACTCACAGTGCCGCTAATTTAAATGTGTCTGTGTTCGCCACAGCGAGCCATGGTTTGGTTACTCCCAAGGATATTGAGTTCAATCCCGCCAAGACAGATGAGTTCTGGGTCGTGAACCAGGGCGACAGCTCGGTCTCTATTTTACTGGGAGCTTCCGGAGAAATGGGGTGGATTTGTGATGACCGGTACTATGGTGCAGGCGATGGTTGTGATTGTGGTTGCGGTATTCAAGATCCCGACTGCCCGACAAACACGGCTGCAGCTTGTCAATACGGTTGTGGTAGTGGGCAGGAAGTAAACCCGGTTGACCCGACATCATGTGTCATAGCGGGAATGGCTCCAAGTGGTGAGAGCGCTTCGACTCGCTTTATCAAGCGAAAAAACTCCGATGGTTCTGGTACGCACTTTTTGGCTAGGCCGGCCGGAATCGCATTTGGTACGGGGGAGAGGATGGCGACGGTACAGGAAGAGGACCGGGTGACGCAACCATCAACTCCATGGGAGTTTATGGGGCCGACTCTTTGGACCACCAATATAAAAGAGTTTGAAGGTGGACACCCGAGCCACTACGATATGTTGCACAATTCTCCGAACGGTGCAGGCATAGCCTGGGAGTCGGGCAATGCGTATTGGATTTTTGATGGGTATCATGGTTCGTTGACTCGTTATGATTTTAATGAAGATCACGGCCCCGGAGGAACCGACCACAGTGATGGTGTTGTGTACCGTTTTGTGGACGGAGAAATGCGATACGTCTCGGGTGTCGTAAGTCATTTGGCTTTTGATTCGTCAACAGGGCTTCTCTATGCTGCAGACACAGGCAACAATCGAATTGTTGCTCTGGACGTCAATTCAGGGCAGCTTGGCGGAGCGATTACTCCCAATTTTGATGGTACCGTTCAGCGATACGTTAACGGAGCAGCTTTGACCACAGTCGTTCAAGGATCCGCGGTTGGGTTGGTTAGGCCTGCTGGTCTTGAGTTGGTTGGGGATATATTATTTGTATCGGACAATGAACAAGGAAGAGTCTATGCTTTTTCTAAGCAAGGTGAGCTACTCGATTGGCTTGATTTAGGGTTGCCATCCGGAGCACTTAATGGGCTTACGTTTGATTCAAGAGGGCGAATGTACGTAACCAATACCAGCAGCAATCAAATTCTTCGAGTGAGTGTTGATTAAATCGGCGGCTTTGAGGCAATAGGGCCTTTGTTTTGGCCCTATTGATTGTTTTTTTTGGGGGGAGGATTTAGAATTCAGCGGTGTTGGGAGCTCGTGGGAAAGGAATCACGTCTCGAATGTTGTCGATTCCTGTTGCGTACATCACTGCCCGCTCGAAACCCAGCCCGAAACCTGCGTGGGGAACGCTTCCATATCGACGTAAGTCGCGGTACCACCAGTAATCTTCTACGTTTAGCCCAATTTCGCGAATACGGTGGTCCAGAACGTCTAGCCGGTCTTCTCGTTGACTGCCGCCAATAAGTTCCCCTATGCCGGGTGCTAAGACGTCCATAGCCGCGACTGTTTGCTCATCCTCGTTGAGTTTCATGTAGAAGGCTTTGATATCCTTGGGGTAGTTAAGAACGGCCACCGGCTTTCCTACGAGCTTCTCAGTAAGGTAACGTTCGTGCTCAGCCTGAAGATCCATTCCCCACTTCACCGGAAATTCAAATTCGGCGTCGCACTTCTCAAGGGCCTTGATTGCGTCTGAATAATCCAAGTGTTCGAATTTGGCGTTAACGAAGTCTTCAAGGCGTTTGAGGCAGCCCTTTTCTACGAATTTGTTGAAGAACTCCATGTCATCGAGATTGTCGTCGAGAACTGCCTTGAATATGTACTTGAGAAAAGACTCTGCCAGGTTGGCGTTATCGATAAGGTCCGCAAAGGCAAGTTCCGGCTCCACCATCCAGAATTCAGCGAGATGCCGTCTTGTATTGGAGTTTTCGGCCCGAAACGTTGGGCCAAAGGTGTAGACCTTGCTCATCGCCATGCAGTAGGTTTCTACATTAAGTTGGCCACTTACAGTTAGGTGAGCTTCCTTGCCAAAGAAATCCTGGGTGTAATCTATTTCGTTTGCTTGTGTGCGTGGAAGGTTGGCGAGATCTAAAGTGGACACTCTGAACATTTCTCCGGCACCCTCACAATCATTAGCTGTGATAATCGGGGTGTGAATCCAGTGAAATCCCTCTGAGTGAAAGTAGCGGTGAATTGCTTGAGCTAATGTGTTGCGAATTCGAGTCATTGCGCCAATTAGGTTTGTCCGTGGTCGCAAATGGGCTTGCTCGCGGAGATATTCGCGAGTGTGCCTTTTGGGGGCCATCGGGTAGGTGTCGGGATCATCGACCCACCCAATTACTTCGACCGATGTGGCTTGTAATTCTAGAGATTGCCCTTTTCCTTGGGAAGCAACGAGTTCTCCGCCGACTCGAACCGAACAGGCGGTTGTAAGCTTTTTGATTTCGTTTTCA
>CAXGXL010000564.1:0-3243 GCA_964013555.1 uncultured bacterium | reverse complement strand
ATCGATGGCTGCCTCGGCCTGGGTAAAGCTCTCCGTGAAGAAATGGAGTAAAGTGCCCGTTGGTAAAGGCATGACTGGGCGCGACGTAGCTCAGCTAATCCTAGACTCCAAGGGAATCCGAGACGTCAGAATTGAACAAGTCCCCGGGTTTCTTAGTGATCATTACGACCCGACCTCGCGAACCTTACGCCTAAGTCCAGAAAATTTTGGAGGACGCTCCGTCGCTGCCGCTGGTATCGCTGCCCATGAAGTTGGGCACGCTCTTCAACACGCCGAAGGCTATTGGCCGATGTCCATCCGGCAAAAGCTCGTACCGGTAGCCAATATTGGTACCAACCTGGGAGTGTGGATGGTTATGATTGGAATGTTTATTAAGGCGAGTGCCCTTGCCAAATTAGGCGTCGTTCTCTTTGCTGCCTTTGTCCTCTTCACACTTATTACGCTCCCCGTTGAGATTGACGCATCCGTTCGTGCACGCAGAGCACTCTTAACCACAGGATCAATCACAGGCCTTGAGGCGCGAGGAGTCTCTTCGGTTTTGACAGCAGCAGCAGCCACCTACATTGCAGCAGCTCTTACGGCGATTATGCAATTGGTTTACTTCGCTACCCGTGCAGGACTCCTCGGTGGGCGCGATGATGATTAAGGGATTTTAATGGCATCGCTTAGATTTTACTACGACATCGTCTGCCCCTATGCTTATCTGGCCTTTACGCAGATCGAAGAAATAGCCGGTCGAAATAACGCCACCGTTGAATATGTCCCCATTCTCTTAGGCGGTGTTTTTCGTTCCATCGACGCCCCTGCAGTTCCCATGCAAGAAATGCCCACCAGCAAACAACAAATGAACTATTTGGACATGCATCGCTGGGCAGAGCACTTTGGGCAACCTCTCAATTTTCCCCAGGCTCACCCCAGAAGAACAGTCGATGCAATGCGAGTTATTCACGCCTCACCTGAGCCCATCCGCATCAGCCGGCTTCTCTACAATGCTTATTGGGTTGAGGGCTTGGATATCGCTAATCGAGATGTCCTAAGAAGTCTAATGGACAGTGCAGGGCAAAACGGGGCTCAAATAATCGAGCAAATAGAGAGTCCCGCTATTAAACAAGCGTTACGAACTGCTACGGACGAAGCTGTCAAAAACGGCGTTTTCGGAGTACCCGCCTTCCTCGTCAATAAAGAACTCATCTGGGGCCAAGATCGCTTGCATTTCGTCGAAAAACTCTTACAAGGATGGACCCCCCAATGACTCGAGCACTGGATTTCTATTTCGACTATTCGAGCCCATTTGCCTATTTGGCTGCTACCCAGATCGAACGCATCTCTCGAGAGAAACAGGCCGTTCTTCACTACAAGCCTTTTCTACTGGGTGGGTTATTCAAAGCAATCGGTACCCCGGTCGTCCCACTCTTCAGTTTCAATGCCCCCAAGCAAAAATACTACCAACGTGATCTTCAACTGTGGGCACAGCACTGGAATGTACCGCTTATTCAGCCTTCCATTTTTCCCTTAAATACCGTCAAACCACTTCGCCTCACCTTAGTAGCACTAAAAGAAAGTCCCGAATCCGCACCAGCACTAATTGCATGCATTTTCAAAGCCTTCTGGGCCGATGGAAAAGACATTTCATCCGAAATTGTCCTTGAAGAGCTACTGCAGGCATCTAATTGCCCGGCCGACTGGCTCCAAAAAATAGCAAGCCCACAAGTCAAAGAAGCCCTCAGGGAGGCTACGACTCGTGCAGTCACACGAGGCCTTTGCGGAGCTCCAAGTTTCGACGTCGGAGGACAATTATTTTGGGGGCAAGATCGACTTGATTTCGTATCCAAGGCTCTCGACACTCAAAACCCTTAACCCAATCAAGCCTGAAAAACTTCTGTTTCCAAGAAATGGACGATATCATCGGATTCATAAAGTGGCCTTCCGTTAACAAATAAACACGGAACCTGCGTTCGGCCCCCTGTGCTCATAAGCTCTTCGAGGGCTCCCGTATCACGCCTGGTGTCTCGATAAGCCACATTCAGTTGCAGGGCATCAATCGCTCTGAGCACCTTTTGGCAAAACCAACATGAATCATACTTGTACAGAACCAGCTCCAAAGGCTCTCCTTTTCTATTTTCATACATTACTCTATTCCTCTTCTAATTAGATTTTGCTACCAAACCGTCAATCCCCCTTTCGCTAATGGAGTCATCACGCTAGTCCCACTCTACCGAAACCACTACCAGCCCAGTAAGTCAACGCTCCATCAACCTTGCTCTTGCTATTCGCGCAAACCACCCTCGTAGGTGCACGAATCATTCATGATTTGTCGCCTCGTTACGCATTCCAATCAATGACTCGGCCAATTGCGAATCGATAGGGAGAGTGAGTAAACAAGTGCTCTTCATATCACCCCAGCGCTTCCCTGCACGCAGATAGAACTCAGAGAGTAGAGTTTCAATTCGCGGTTCAACCACTACTCGAACGGGCAACAATTGCCCCAATGCCCTAGCATGACGATAGTGATATGCTTGACAGAGCTTGGTCTCAATATATTCTTTGGTCGCTTGAGATATACTCTCTGAAGTACTGGCAACAAAGACATAGCCATCTTTTGGAAACCGCGATGGTATCAAGCAATGAAAACCTGAATTCAGGTCAACCACAGTCTCCAGAACCTCTTTGACAAACCTCTCACTGAGTTTCTCACCCACTAAATCCGAAACGCTATTCCCCCGGCCCACAAACTCAAATGTAGGTGTATCGCCTATCTGAGCAAGAACTCGAACATAATCTCCTAGGCGGTAGCGTACCAACCCCCCTCGCTGCGACACAACAATCTCGTAGGTAGATCCTATCTCCAAATCGCAGAGTTCCAGCAAAACCTCTTGTTCATCCAAGAACTCGAAAAAGACTTCGTTAATCAGAGGAACCCCACCCTCGACTCCTATCAGTGGAATCGTCATAGGGGCTTCTGTCGACAAAAGTCCCTTCGGCTGCACAACAACTCCAGGAAAGTCTTGGGCAAGCTCGCGGGCTAAAGATCTTGCGTGCGCATCACCCCAAGTAGATATGAGTTTCAGATTCGGCCACAACTTCGTCCATTCAATAGGGTTCGCCGATAGAGCATCCAAACGTTCTCTACTTAATACAGGAGCGCATTTCTCTATGAGCATTTGTTGATTCTCACCCACCCACTCCATCAAAACCCGAAGAAAAGAAGGATTCCAAACAGAAATCGCTTCAAGGCTCTCTTCG
>CAXGXL010000563.1:0-3246 GCA_964013555.1 uncultured bacterium | reverse complement strand
ATATATTCCCGCCTCTAGCCAAGAAGCGGCTAAATCGACAATCGGCTGACCAGATAATTTTCCAAGTGCGCAATGCTATATTGCTACTTCGGTTGCGTCACTCGACCGTAACGCTCTTCGCCAGATTACGAGGTTGGTCAATATCGGTCCCTCTTAAATCAGCTACGTGGTAGGATAAAAGCTGAAGCGGTACAGTTGCAATGAGTGGAACCCACAAGGGATCTACGGCAGGAACAAAAATCACCTCGTCCGCAAATTTGGAGATCGACGTATCCCCCTCGGACGCAATTGCTATCACGTATCCGTCTCGTGCCCGAACTTCCTGAATATTGGATACAACTTTCTCGTAGAGTGGCCCTTTTGTTGCCACCGCAATAATCGGAACGCCCTCTTCAACAAGAGCAATAGGGCCATGCTTTAATTCCCCGGCAGCATACCCCTCAGCGTGAATATAAGAGATTTCCTTGAGCTTAAGAGCTCCCTCAAGCGCCACGGGAAAACCGTAACCACGGCCCAAAAACAACGTTGATTTTGCCTTAACCATCTTGTGAGCAATAACCTTGATTGAATCCTCTTGCTCTAAGCAGCGCTCAATCAAAAGAGGTAAGTCCCGTAGCTCTCTTAACAACATAGAAGCGCGTTGCTCATCCAGCACTCCTTTTCTAAGGCCCACACCGATCGCAAACAATTCCAACGCAACAACCTGGGTGATAAATGCCTTGGTGGATGCAACCCCGATTTCAGGACCGGCATGGGTATACAAAACCCGATCAGACTCACGAGCAATCGAACTATCGACAACATTCACAATGGATATCACCGGTGAATTGAGTTTCTTAGCCTCTCGAATCGCAGCTAAGGTATCGGCCGTCTCTCCAGACTGACTCACACTCAGAGTCAACGTATCGGGCCCCATCAGCGGATGGCGATAACGCAACTCACTAGCCAACTCAACTTCACAACCAACTCGAGCCAGCTCTTCTAGAGCCAGTCGACCCACCAAACAAGCATGCCAACTCGTACCGCACCCGGTAAACATAACCCGCTTCGCATTCGCGCCCAATTCAATGAGCTCGTTGTCCAACAAGACACTCTTACCGTCAGCGCCCATCCGCCCCCTAATGGTATCAATGACCGCTCTGGGCTGTTCAAACATTTCCTTATGCATAAAGTGCTTATGGCCACCTTTTTCAGCCATCACTGGAGACCAATCAACGTAACGGGGCTTTCGCTCGATGGGCTCTCCAGACAAGGTCCAAAGCTCTATTTGCCCGGGACGGATTCGAGCCATCTCCCCTTCTTCTAATACCACCACCTCACGAGTAAAGGGTAATAGAGCAGGAATATCCGAAGCGATAATACCAGCTGACTCGCTCACGCCAATCACCAAAGGCGAAGCATTTTTTGCAACCACGATTTCCTCTGGCGAATCTTCTGCAATAACGGCAACCGCAAAAGCACCGCGAACCTCTGCAAGCGCACTTCGAACTCGCTCAACCAGAGTCTCCCCGGAAGCCATCGCAATAAGATGGGAAATGATCTCCGTATCGGTCTCGCTACTAAAGACACGCCCCTTTGCTCCCAATTGTTCTCGAAGCTCCAAAAAGTTCTCAATGATTCCATTATGAACAACAACAACATCATCAATATGGTGGGGGTGGGCGTTCTCATTGGATGGCCGACCATGGGTTGCCCAACGGGTATGCCCTATAGCAACCTCTCCCTTTAAAGGCTCAGCTCTTAGAGCATCACTTAAGTGAACGAGCTTGCCCTTACGGCGGCGTACCGAAATCTCCCCATCTGAAATCGTTGCTATGCCAGCCGAATCGTAGCCTCTGTACTCCAACTTACGCAGACCATCCAAAACGTATTCAGCAGCACGCTGGTCTCCAATATACCCAACAATTCCGCACATGCTTTAGTGTCCTTCCTTCAGCATTTCTTTTCGTTTTTCAATGCGCTCTTTTAAAAGTGCCGCATAGCCTTCACGATTTGTTTGGCGATTTCTGCCAATGACCAACGAATCGGCCGGCGCCTTTTTGGTAACGGTCGATCCCGCTGCGATATAGGAGCCTTTGCCGATCTCAAGCGGCGCCACCAACGTGCAATTCGAGCCCACAAAAACACCTTCAGCCAAAATGGTCTTGCTCTTATTCACTCCATCGTAATTGCACGTGATGGTTCCAGCTCCAATATTACTTTTAGGCCCGACCACAGCATCCCCCACATACGCTAGGTGATTTGCCTTAGCTGATTTGCCGAGTCGACTATTCTTAAGCTCCACGAAATTCCCAACTTTAGAGCCAGTCTCTAAATGAGTGCCGGGCCTCAAGCGCGCGTAAGGGCCAACAATACTCTCTTTACCCACATGGGCATTCTCAAGGTGAGAAAAGGAGTGAACACGAGCATTCGCCTCAATTTGACAATCTCGAACGTAGGTTGGGCCATCAACCCTTGCTCCGGCTTTAACGCTTGTAGAGCCATAGAGTTGTACTCCAACACCAATGGTAACATCCTTACCAATACGAACATCCGCATCTATGAACGTATTGCCTGGATCTAGAAAAGTAACTCCCTTGGCCTGATATTCAGAAATCAACCGTGCCCGATAGGCAGACTCCACAGTAGCAAGCTGCGCTTGGGTATTAACCCCCATGACTTCCTTCCAGTCACCCACGCAAACCGCCGAAGCACCTTTTTCCCCTGCGGCCATCTCGACGACGTCCGTAAGGTAAAATTCCCCTTGAGCATTTTCAGACTTCAATTGCCCCAAGGCAGCTCGCAGAAGGCTGGCATCACATTGATAAACACCCGCATTCCCCTCCGCTATTTTTTTCTCGGCCGAGCTGCAATCGCGCTCTTCTACAATTCGAGTAACCGCCCCCTTAACCCGAACTACCCGTCCATAACCGGTCATATCCGGAAAGTTAGATGTCAAAAACCCCATCGAAACCCGAGATGCAGCCTTATTGAGCCGACTCAAGGTCGAGCCGGAAATAAGAGGTACATCCCCCGATAAAATCACCACTTGGCCGGCAAAACCGGAAATAGCCTCAAGTCCCACCCGCACCGCATCCCCGGTACCCCGTTGAATAGCCTGCACGGCAAATTTCAAGGGCGCATCAGGAAAGGTCGCCAACAAAAGTTCACGAATTCGCTTTTCGTTACTAGGACTTACAACAATCACAATCGGAGAAGTTTTGCGCTTGATGGCCAAGCGAACAACGTGATTTAGAAGGGGAATAC
>CAXGXL010000562.1:0-3253 GCA_964013555.1 uncultured bacterium | reverse complement strand
ATACACACCAGCAAGCCCCTTTCACCTACTTCCCATGAAGGCTGAGCAATTACCGCGTAATCTCAATGCCTTCGATACAGTCTTCTCCATGGGTGTCCTCTACCATCGACGCTCTCCCTTTGACCACCTTATGGAATTAAAAAGTGCTCTACGCCCAGGTGGCGAGCTCGTGCTCGAAACACTTGTCGTCTTAGGAGACGAGGGCACAGTTCTCGTACCCAATGACCGTTACGCCCAGATGCGAAATGTTTGGTTCTTGCCCTCTATTCCCGAACTCCACAAGTGGCTCGCGCGCTGTGGCTTTGCAAACATAAACGTCGTGGATGTCAACCAAACGACTACCGAAGAACAACGCGCTACATCCTGGATGACCTATCAATCCCTTCCGGAATTCTTAGATCCGAGAGATCCAAATCGGACTATCGAGGGATATCCCGCCCCCACTCGGGCAACGTTTATTGCCAATCGCCCGAAATAGCGATGCCCGACTCTTTCCCTTTCACCCAATACCCATTACGGTATTTACAATGAATAAACTCGTCTTCAATCAGAAACTAGAATTTGAATACAATGCGGTCACCCAGCTATCCAAATTAGTACAGCGAGTTATTGCTCCCAACCCCTCTCCTTTCACCTTCTATGGAACTGGAACTTATATAATAGGAGAAAATAAACTAGCAATTATCGATCCAGGACCTGAAAATGAAGAGCATATTCGAGCGCTTCTCGAAGCAGTTCAAGGCCGGCAAGTAACGCACCTTCTTGTCACCCACACTCACCTCGACCACTCTCCTGCTACGGCAATACTGCAAGAAAAAACCGGCGCCGCAACGTACGGCTTTGGCCCCCACGGTTCGGGCCAAAAACTAACATCGGTAGCGGGAGAACAAGTCGAAGAGGGTGCCGATTTATTGTTTGACCCCGACTACTGCTTGAAAGATGGAGACACAATCACAGGGGACGGCTGGACAATCGAAGGAGTCTATACGCCTGGACATACCTCCAATCATATGTGCTTTGCACTTAAAGAAGACAACTCCCTCTTTTGCGGAGATCATATCATGGCATGGTCGACGACCATCGTCTCCCCACCCGATGGGGATATGAGTTCCTATATGCAGAGCCTTTATAAAGTCCAAGAGCGCTCCGAGAGCGTTTTATGGCCAACCCACGGTGATGCTATCCGTAACCCACGCAATTATATCCAGCAGCTAATTGAGCATCGCCAATTGCGTGAGCGCCAAGTTCTAGAATGCCTTTCACAAGAGATCAGATCCATACCTAAGATGGTCGAAAAAATGTACGAAAGCGTTCCCAGTGCGCTGCATCCGGCTGCTGCTCGTTCTGTCTTGGCCCACATCATTTGGCTCGTTGAAAAGGGTGAAGTAACCTGCAAAGGCCAACCCGGATTGAACACGGTATACCACCTCTGTGGAAAGCGATAATCAGCTTCCACTTCCCAAGCGCACAACAAACATCCCAACTCGGTGATACCAAGTAAATTGAGAGCAAATCAGTCACTTGATGATCTATTCCATAAAATAATTTCCCCAACAATTACGGTTTCTAAGAACAATCATTCTGGCAGGATGCTCAGGACTAGGAACAAAAAGGCAACATAACACTTGTTGTTGCGCCGCGAGTTCGGCACATCTAACTCAACCAGGAAAAATAGTCCCCCGTGATTGAGGTTAGACCAGCTCAAATTTAGTGGAAACCCGCTGCCCAAGAAAGACAATCCCAAATGAAACAAGACCGAAAGAAATGGACCAACGGCCTCAAGTTTAAGTTCAGTCTTTTTGGTTTTCGTGAAAACCCTGGCTTGGTTGACTCTCTTGTCGGTTGGTTAGCCGCTCATTGGCCAGGACTTCTGCTATGTATTGGTCTTGGAATTGGTGGGCAACTTATAGGAAGGGCATTACCTCTTCTAGGTAGTGGAACTAGTGCTATTTTGTTGGGTATTCTCGTTGGCAATGCGTTTAATCTTGGAAATTCCTATCGACCTGGAATCCGATTTTGCGAATCCAAAGTACTCGAGTTTGCTGTCGCCTGCATGGGTTTTAGCCTCAGCCTCCAATTGCTCACCAACCTACACTGGACGGTCGGCGTGGCTATTATTTCCGCGGTGTTTGTTGCCCTAATTGTGGCTTTGGTGTTGAGTCAACTAACCCAGGGCTCAAAGAGTATCGTGATGTTAATCGGAGTAGGTACGGCAATTTGTGGTTCCTCAGCAATCGTGGCCGCGGCACCATTGATAGCCAAAGAACGTAAGGACATTGGTATTGCAGTTGGAGTTGTGAGCCTTCTGGGAGTTATCGGAATTTTCTTGCTTCCAGTATGGAGTAGCCTGCTGGGTTTCGATGTTGATAAAACAGGAATCTTAATAGGAGGTAGCCTTCAAGCAGTTGCCCACGTTGTGGCTGCAGGATTTTCCTTAAACGACGACATTGGCAATCTAGCAGTCACGGTCAAGATGGGTCGAGTAGCCATGCTTATTCCTCTTATCATGTATTTGACGATAACTCAAAAGGCCCCCAATCCTTCTCAAGAAAAGAGCAAAAAGATTCCGTGGTACCTCATAGCCTTCCTACTGGCTGTCACTATAACTTCCTTGGGACTCCTGCCAGATCCTGTCCTGGGTAAGATAAAATTCTTTGATAAGTTCCTCCTAACTCTTGCGATGGCGGCCATCGGGCTTAGTATTCATTTCAAAAGCCTACGTGAACAAGCATCGAAAGCACTCAGCTATGGTATTATCATCTGGTTTTTTCAAATCGGAGTTGTAAGCTTAATAGCCATGTCCTAGAACAAGCCAAAAATCCATTAGGCGGATTCAACCGGACATCGCCTCTGAGGCGCCTTCGCCGTACGGGAGAATCTAACTCCTACTCGCCAGTGGAGACCGCTAAACTCCAAGGAGACCGAACGACCTATAGTTCTCTACAATCCTCTTATTCCCAACAAGAGACATATTTCCAAGATCGATCGCTTGGGCTATACTACCGGAAACCTATGCGATGGACTCACAATGCTCTTTAATAAACCGAAATTACCCAGTGCCCATGAGGCGCTTCCTGGCCGGTCACAAACCATGCCTGTCGCCACGGCCCATGCAGTGCTGAACACTCCAATGGAGGATGCCTTTCGCGGCATGGAATTTATGATGATAGGCATGGGGTGTTTTTGGGGAGCCGAACGGAAATTTTGGCAAGCCAAAGGAGTTCATAGCACAGCAGTGGGATACGCCGCTGGC
>CAXGXL010000561.1:0-3262 GCA_964013555.1 uncultured bacterium | reverse complement strand
CGTTGCAGTGATTGAAAAAGTCATCAACTTCGTTGATTTACTTCTTGAGCAAGCACAAGAACATACCGAAACCTTGATGCCCGGTTACACCCATATTCAACACGCTCAACCAATTACCTACGGCTACTGGTTATCCCACATTGCCGCCGGAACACTTCGAGATCTGAGACGTTTATTGGCAGCATATGATAACAACGACTCCAACTCACTCGGAGCCGGAGCAATTTCCGGAACATCTTTTCCTATTGATAGGGAGTTAACCACCAATTTATTGGGGTTTGGCAGCACTCAAGAGCACGGTCTCGATGTAGTCTCCTCTAAAGATGCAAATTTGGAGATACTCTCAGGGCTCGCGATTCTTTTTCGACCCTTTCTAGACTCGCCAATGAGATAATCTACAATATTGGCTACGAATTTAACACAATGGTACTGGACGACGGGTTCTCAATGGGAAGCTCAATGATGCCCCAAAAAAAGAACCCAGGGGTTCTCGAGCTTGTTCGAGGTCGTACCGGTGCTATTTACGGTAAACTGATGCACATGCTCTCCTTAACGAAAGGACTTCATTTCGGATACAACCGAGATTACCACGAAGATAAGGTAACTCTCGTCGAAGGTCTTCAATTAGTTAGCGACACCGTCGATGTTCTTCATGGCGTCATGGCCACCCTCACCATCAAACCCGAGAGAATGGAATATTTGGTTCGACAGAATTTCGCCACTGCAACGGAGCTAGCCAATTACCTTGTGAAAGTTCACGATATTCCATTTCGGCTCTGTCATCGTGTGGTAGGTTATGTCGTTGGAAAATTAGTCGATGAGGGCAAGAACTTTGGTGATAAAGAGCGTACCAAGGCTCTTCTCGCCGAAAAGGAGATTCACATATCCGATAGCGATTACGAGTCTTTCTTGAACCCCAAGGAAGTCATCAAGAATTACACGTGCCTTGGTGGCGTGGCCCCCAAAGAAGTATCTAGAATGATTAAGTCCATGAAAAAGGACAACCAACAATACCGCAAAGAGCTAGAAGAACGTCAGGAACGTATCACGCAGGCTCAAAAGGCCACCGCCAAGATTGTGAACCTTGTTCTTTCTCAAAACCTGGGAATTAAAGAAGCTGTGGACTCGGTTCGAAATTAAACACGCTTTTTCTTAGAATATACTTGAGCACATCGCATTCTTTTTTCTTCGCTTTTTCTTTTTTGGGGAACGCCTTGAATTAGGTCAAATGGCCGGAGAGTGCGATGTGCTTCTTGCCCGCAACGAATTGAAGGTGGAAGAACTGATGAGTCTATCTTTTCGAAATCTCCTCGACGCAGAACAAATCAATACTACTGATATTGATAATTTATTTGAACTAGCGGAAACCTATCGCCAGACGGAGCCCAAAGAGACCTTACGCGCAGGACCCTGCTACGGTTCAATTCTCGCGTCACTTTTCTTTGAGCCCAGCACACGAACCCGATTCTCATTCGAAGCAGCAATGCTCAAACTAGGTGGTCAAGTCGTCAATCTAGAAGACGCGCTTTCATCCTCGGTTAAGAAAGGCGAGACCCTCTCTGATATGGGGAAAATAATGAGTGGCTATACCGACATCATCGTGATGCGACATCCCGAGGTGGGCAGCGTTCATGAGTTTAGTCGCAATGCTTCCGTTCCTGTAATTAATGCAGGAGATGGGTCGAATCAGCACCCTACCCAATCTCTCTTGGACCTCTATACCATTTATTGTGAAAAGAAACGTCTCGACAGCCTGAACATTGGCTTTGTGGGCGATCTAAAACACAGCCGCACGGTGCATTCACTCTTAACCTTAGTGAGCCTCTACAGCAACAATAAGATTACACTGATTTCCCATCCGAATCTTACTCTGGACGCTGCAAAAAAAGAAAGATTCGAAAAAGGGGGGCTGCACTTCGAAACAACGTCAGACCTAGAAGAAGGCATCAACAAACTGGACGTTTTATATGTAACAAGAATTCAGCGTGAAAGATTTGAAAGCGAGCAAGAATACCGTAGCGTGAAGGACTTGTACCAAATTGGCGAAAAAGTCCTATCCTACGCGAATCCTGAAATGATCATCATGCATCCGCTTCCGCGTGTGAATGAAATTCTCCCTGAAGTGGATGCATCTCCCAATGCCCGCTATTTCATGCAAGCAAATTATGGGCTTTTTATGCGAATGGCCCTTCTCTCCTCACTTAATGACCTAAATTAAGAACTTACCCCAAGGCTTCTAAAACAATGAAAAACAACAAACGGTTGATTGTGTTGGGCTCCGAAGGAGCACTAGGCCAAGAGGTTATCCGAGAAGCCTTAAGTACCTCAGAGTTGCCGATTGTAGCAGTAGATCGAGTCTCTCGACCAAAGGTGGAGCACGAAAGAGTCGTGTATTTTTCCGTCGACTTTCAAAATCATTCTGAAATTAACGAACTAGCCACTGAGCTGATAGCCCAGGATGCCGGCGAATCTATTTTGGTCTCAACGGTGGGCACATTTGGTCACAACTATTCCGAGGAACAATTGAGCTTTGGTGACATCGCTCAAACGATTCAAGTCAACCTTCTAGGTATCACCCAACTGGCCTATGAACTCTGCTATCACTGCGTCAAAGAGAACAAACGGCTTCGAATAATCGTAGTAGGGTCTGCTGCTGCCTTCGTGGGCAGTCGAGATATAGGTTACGGAATTGCCAAAGCAGGCCTAAACGGCCTGGTTTTGAGTCTTTCAAAGTGCTTTGCCCAAAACAATATTACTGTGATCGGGGTTAGCCCTGGTATTTTCGAATCCCCTATGTCAACGGCGGTTGCAGTGAACAGGCAAGCATCAGCGGTCGGACAAACCCATCTAAAAAGGCCTGGCGCCATTTCGGAAATCGTCAATACTATCCTCTACGCCGGTCTTCAGGCACCGGATTTTATGACCGGCTCGCTAATTAATATAAACGGTGGTCAATATTCTTAGAAGCTCTTAAAAAGTTGAATGGTCAATAGTTTACGCAAAGCTCTCTTCTTAGGTTCGTGGCACCCAGAGCAAAAACTCAAAAGGGCAGCAACCCGCAAACTAATGGCCTCGATCCATAGCAACATTCGCTTGTTCATCAGCCTCTGAATTATCTTTGCGATAGACATGGGCTACAGAGTAGTCATCAAAGCACCCTAACAAGCGGCAAGCCTCTTCGTGCAGTGGCTTAAGGTGAGCCTTTTTAACTCGGTAAACCCCTTTGATTTGTTTGACCAATAACTCGCTATCCAACCGCAAA
>CAXGXL010000560.1:0-3265 GCA_964013555.1 uncultured bacterium | reverse complement strand
TCGCTTTGAATTTCACCGCCTTGTGGGGCTGGGTTGGGGTACGGGACGACGGCTAAATCTGCACATCCGATGAAGGTGCTGGTGTTTCCGCTGGAGCAAGCTACAAAGGATGTAGCTAAAATAAATAAAAAGGTGCGTTTTATCATTGTGGTCAGTATAGCTTGAGAGTAATGGGGACGCATTGCGAAAACTTTCCTATATGGCGTAAACTTAGATGAAGTGACGGATTTGTCTACACTAGAATATGTTGATTCTCCTAAACTCTTGGAGGAATGGATCGACCACTTACGTGGCGCGAATCGAATTGCTGTAGATACCGAGAGCGATTCATTTCACCATTATCGGGAAAAAGTGTGCCTTATTCAAATGACGGCTAACGGTAGGGATGCGATTATTGACCCCCTATTACTTGAAGATATTCAAGGGCTTGCTGAAATTTTTGCGGATCCGGATCGAATCAAGATTTTTCACGATGTTGGGTACGATCTTCTCTGTCTTAAGCGTGATTTTGGCTTTGAAATTAGGGGTCTATTCGACACCATGCTCGCCAGCCGGCTCTTGGGAAAGAAAAGATTCGGATTAGCTTCTATTTTGGAAGAGCGTTTCAATTATATTGCCGACAAGCGTTATCAACGTTCCAACTGGGTCCAGCGTCCTTTGAGTGATGGCCAACTGACTTATGCCCGCTACGATACCCATTATTTGCCCCAGCTGGCAGAGGAGCTCCAAAAGGAATTAGAGCAGGTGGGGCGGTGGGAATGGGCCGTGGAGGATTTTGAGCGTTTGCCTTCGTTAATTGGGGAGCCCACTGGTCGAGGTGGAGACGTCGATCCCGATGGATTTTGGAGAGTTAAGGGTTTGCGGGGGTTGACTGCCCCTGAGGTGGGCCGAGTTCAAGCACTCTATCTGGTTCGTGATCATATCGCGCAGCGTCTGGACCGTCCTCCCTTTAAGATTTTCAGTGATAAGGTCGTGATTGATTTGGCTCGTAATCCACCAACATCGATGGACGACTTTGGGCCGCGGCCTGGCTTGCGTCAGTCCGGGGTTGTTCGATTTGGCGCTGATATTTTGAGAGCATTGAAAAAGTCAAAATCAGTTAAGAACAGCCCTCCACCGGGAGCTCGCCGCAGGCGCCGTAACGGCAGATTTCAAGATCCGAAAATCAGGAAGCGCTACGAGGATCTAAGGCTGGTAAGGAAAGAAATTGCAACGGATCTAAGTTTAGATCCTGAAGTGATCATGAGTAACGCTTCACTCGAGCTGATTGCCCGCATTCCCCCTAAGAGTCTTGAGGAATTGAGGCAGCGCGATGGTGTTGTGGGCTGGAGAGCGGAGATCATTGCCGAGCCGCTTTACAAGCAGCTTGTAACTGAAAAGTAGTTTAGGATCAGGTATCTAACCAGCGGCCAATCTGGTCGGCTAGCCAATCAGGTGCATCTAGGGGGATGTCATGTCCAGCCACGTCGTGGAATATGAGTGGGGCCTTGTAGCGGCGAGCAAGTTCCCACGAGCACTTGGGATGAGTAAGTCGGTCGCTTTGGGATGATATGAAGAGCGTTCTTATGGGAAGTTGTTTGGGGGCTTTGAACCGGATGCCTGCTTGAAGTTGAATAATGGAATTGCTGATGGGGTTGGGTTGCTCATCGGCCCATTTACTCCAGCGGTCGTGCAATTGGGGATCTTTATAGGGGGCAGTATTGCAATTGAAGCTCAAGATTTCGCCTTCTCTTTCTGAGTTCGTTTTTGCAAGGCCTACTTTGATGAATCCCTTGAGTCCTCTCGGTTGTAAGCGCCGCAGCGGGCTGGCTGTATCACGACTGCTTGTGTTGATGATTACGGCGTTCTGAAAGTCGAGGGGAAACCGATGGACCCAATCCATCGTGACCATACCGCCAAATGAAATTGAGAGAATGCTCCAGGTTCCGCCGTGCTTGTTTTTGAGCTCCAACCACCTGCGTCGGGTATCGTTCGCAATGCGTTTGACTGACAATGGCGAAATTCGGTGACGTTCAGTTCCAAATCCGGGTAAATCCATCACGAAGGCTTTGGAGTTAGTTAAGTGCTCTTCGAGGATGGAGGGAAATTCACCCCAATGCCGTGAATCTCTAGAGAGCCCCCGTAGCAATAACCAATTCATACTTAGTCCCTTCCAGGTTTGTTTGTGGAACGACGCGTTATAACCCACTAGATGGACTTAGCAAAGCAGACAATTTTTGAAGGTTTTTTTGTTGTAAGTGACTGTAAAATTAGGAGATTTTGTTGCTTTAACTATGAGTTGGAGCGAAGCGGGCAGGCTAAAATTATTTTCCTCCATATGGGTTGTTCCGAATGGTTAATGGGGCTTGCCTCAAGTTACGCTGATGAATCGAGAGAGCATCTAGCTCAGGCCGTCCAGAGCCGGCGGGTTTGAGGCAGTGGAGATGGGCTCCTCGGGGAAGAGCACGATGGCTCTGAGGCAATGGGAGGTTATCTTAGGTCTATGTCTCGAGGTCTGAGCGCAATTTCCAAGGCACGGCATAGGAGGAAGGGTTCAGAATATCTTCATCGACGCTTTCTGAATGCTTCGAGAAGATGAGTTGCGCCAATTTCTTTGCTGTATAGGGTGCCCATAGTCCGCCTTTGGAGCCGAAGCCGCTGAGGACAAATGCATTTTTTGGGCCGGGAAGTGCACCGGCAACGGGCTGGCGATTGGGAGGTAGAACACATCGCACTCCTGACCAAAGACTGACGAGCTGAGCCTCTGCAAGTGCGGGAAGCCAACGGACTAGGGAGTCTCGCATGAGTTGGAAGATTTCAGTTTCGTCGCTAGGAGATTCATCCGGACTAAAATAGGTCGTCCCAAGGAGCCATTGGTTGTCGTTTTGGTGAATCAGATGGCCCCCCATACTTAAGCCTAAGTTTTGGGGGATTGCCTTTGACCATCGGATTTGAGCCAGGTGACCTCTCGTTGGGGCTAGGGGAAGCTGGGGAAAGAAAGCGGAGAGCTGGCTGCCTGGAGCGAAGATAATCTTCGTTGCTTCAAGCGATGTGTAGGGGGTCTTGATTCGACTGGTGTCGCCACCTAGATTCACCCCGATGACTTTCTCATGTAAAAATACAACGCCCCTATCTAGGAGCGTTTTTTTGAGGATTTCACAAAGTACACGAAGATCGACTTTGTAAGCTGAACGAATCGAAATCGCGCCTTCAACTTGGTTGAGAAATGGGTAGAGATTCCGAGTTTCTTTTTGGGATAGGAGGGAGAGCTCGAACTCATCTCGCA
>CAXGXL010000559.1:0-3268 GCA_964013555.1 uncultured bacterium | reverse complement strand
CGTGGAGAAATCCAGGGAGCTGGCTTGGGAATGGATATTGCGGCGTTTGACGAAAAGCATAAAGCTGTCTTTCAGTCTAAAGGCGAGTTGGTTTGCCGGGAGCCTTTTGTATCAATGCCGATTGGGTTTTGGGATGACCCCGATGACGTCGCCTATAAAGAGGCGTATTTCAAGAAGGGACCCAAAGTTTGGTACCATGGCGATTTTATTTCTATCACGCAATCACAAGGTGATTGTGGAGGTGTAGTGGTTTTTGGCCGTTCGGATGCGACTCTAAACCCTGGGGGCGTTCGGATTGGAACTGCGGAAATATACAGCGTAGTAGAGACCTTGCCGTGGGTTCAAGACAGTATCGTGATTGGGCAAGAGCACCGGGGGGATGTTCGGGTTATTTTATTCGTAGAGCTTGGCAAGAATGAGAATCTCACTGCCGAACGAGTCGCTTTGATAAGGAACCTTATTCGAACCGAGGCCTCACCGAGGCACGTTCCCGCACTCATTCTCGAGACGAAGGCAGTCCCCTACACCCTTTCAGGGAAGAAAGTAGAGTTGGCGGTGAAAAAGGTCATAGAGGGACAAGACCCTCGGAATACAGAGGCGTTATCAAACCCCGAAGCATTGGACGAGTTTAGAGGGCGTGTCGAATTATTGGACCCGCCTGCTGGATGAGAGAATGAACCATTACCGAGTAGCGCTAAAGGCAGACCAACCATTACTCGTTGAACTCATGACCGAATTGGTAACGGAGCTGAGCCCGGCTGAGGGTGCCCACTCTGTGATTCAACGCCTAGACAACGATGTCAGTCGTGGGATTCAAGCGGAGTCAACAGAGTTCTTCATTGCGGAATGCCAAGGGCAAACAGCTGGGTTGGCCCGTGCTGATATTCTCTTTGAAGATCCCATCTTTCGTATGCGCGAAGATCATCGTTGTGGATATGTGGACCAAATGTACGTTAGAACCGGTTTTCGAAAACGGGGAATTGGTCGAGAGCTCCTCTTGCAATGCGAGAGGTGGTTTCGCTCAAAGGGCATAGGTCACTGTCTTTTGCATGCATCACTCAATGCTGTCGGTTTTTACGCGAAAAACGATTACAAGCCGAATCGGCAGATGTTTAAGAAACTCTAAGCTAGAAACTGCTTTAGTTGGTCGCAGGAAATCCCTTTTTGAATATATTTATTATCCGTTTGTTTTTCTGCCCATTCTAGCAATTGTTCTACGATGTCCCTTTCCAAGCCGTCGGCCATAGGAAAGATAGCTTCTTGTTCGCATGCTTGCGCCAAACCTTGCTTGTGATCCTCGCTTAGCGTTCCTGAAAATGGAATCTTATTCAAAAAGGCAAGGTAAGACTTGACCAAGCTCATTGGCTTAGCTCCTGCATAGGCTAAGGGGATAGCCCGTAGAGCAAAACGCTGTGGCCCTACCGGTTCAATTTCAAAGCCCTGTTGGGGAAATGATTCCCAGTGTTCGGCGCAGAATGTTGCGATTTCGTTGGTAAGTTCGAGGACTTCGGGAAAAATCAATGAATGCTTGGCCACGTCGCCGCGTAGAAGTGCCGACAGATACAAGGTCGAAGACCATCGACTAGCAGCTTCTTTAAGATCTACTAGCCGCAGGCCGTTGTCTGCAGCAGCGACATAGAATTGGTTCCCTATTATCAGATAGTCGCCATTTGCCCTCGGTGTCGTTATCTCTTGTTGGGCTGCCATTTTAGGTTCTGGCGGGGAGCGTGTCTCCAGTCCGTGGTTCCATGATGGGGCGGCCGATCGGCTTGATGATTGTGGGACAAGAGCCTTCGGCTGTGTGGGTTTTTCAACGAGGGCTTTTGGCAAGTTGGCCTCATAGCTTTGGGACGGACCAGGGGCCTTTGCCCAAGGAGCCTCGGTGAGGATTGTTGCAATCGCTCGACTGACCGACCGAAAAACGGGGCCACCGTCACTAAAGCGCACTTCAAGCTTTTGCGGGTGTACGTTTACATCAACGACAGAGGGGTTAACCTCTACATTCATAATGACGATTGGGTAGCGGCCTCGCTGGATTAGCGCTTGGTATCCATCAAGTACGGCCCGTTGAAGCATTCTGTCTCGGATGTACCGCCCGTTAATGAAAAACCAAAGCCCCTTAGTGTCGCCTCTATCAATCTCTGGCTTGGTCACGAAACCATGAGTTTTAACTCCATCTAATTCTGCGGCAAATGCAAAGAGGTTAGCGACTCTTTTTCCTAATGCGGCTCGGACCCTCAAGCCCTCATCTGTTGACTCCGGAATGTCCAAGAGTCTGCGCTTGCCGGAAGTAAGCACCAGTCCTAGACCTTTTTTGCCTAAGGCAACTCGCAAACACGCTTCTATGATATGCGATTGTTCCGTTGCGGGCGAACGCAAGAATTTCTTGCGCGCAGGCGTGTTATAAAAGAGGTTCTCGACATTGATTGTCGTTCCAAGAGGGCAGCCCGTTGGGCCTTCATGCAAGAGCTTCCCCCCTTCTAGAACCACTCGGAACCCCTCCTCTTCTCCTTGGCGCCTCGTGCTTATGGTCAACTGCGATACCGAAGCGATACTGGAAAGCGCTTCACCTCTAAACCCCAATGTCTCGACTGTGAAGAGCTCTTCGGAGCGTCGTAATTTACTTGTTGCGTGCCTGAAATAACATTGAAGAGTGTCAGTGGGCGTCATGCCTTTGCCATCATCCGAGATCGTTATTCGTGAGAGTCCCCCACCCTCAATGTCTATCTGGATTGAGGTTGCGCCTGCGTCTACAGAGTTTTCGAGTAATTCCTTAACTACCGACGCAGGTCGTTCGATAACCTCTCCTGCGGCGATATGGTCGATTACATGAGATGGAAGAAGCTCAACTGTAGAATACATCGCCTCGCCTGATTAAACGCAAACCTTATTTCGGCCGCCGTTCTTTGCTTGGTATAATTTCTCATCTGCAAGTGCTATTACTTGCGATAAAGACTCAATTGCAGAACTGTCGTCTAGGCTGCAGATGCCTATGCTTATGGTGACGTTTATATTCTTACCTTCGAAAGCGAAATGAAATTCCTCAACCACACTTCTCAATTTCTCGCAGGCTGATTTTGCCTTCGATTGGTCAATTTCAGGGAAGATGATTGCAAACTCTTCGCCACCGTAGCGCGCAAAGAAATCATTCTTTCTCAAGTGACGCCCTACCAGTTCAGCAAGTTCCTTAAGGACGAAGTCACCCGCCAGATGGCCATAGGTATCATTAATTTGTTTGAAATGGTCGATATCAAAAAGAGCCAATGTC